>DHUW01000044.1 GCA_002409365.1 Anaerolineaceae bacterium UBA5224
GCTCTGGTCAGAGTCTACAAGTAGTTCTTTGATGCTTTTATCAGGGTTGATGATCACTTCAATTGAAACAGTTGTCTCATCGAAATTCTCTCCAAACGCAGAAAGCGGTGTCAGATCACGATCATACACGAGTGAGAATCTATTTCCAGTAACATTGCCAAGCCCATCTAATTCTGTCCAGGATTCTCTGGTTTGGGATGGAGGAGAATACACAGCGTTTGCATAGAATTCAGCAGAGACATCAATGGACGGATCGTTTGGGTTATCAAGATAATATTGGTGGTAAACGTCTATTATCTCTGTAACAGTGCGCAACCAGCCGGAAGTTGTCAGATAATCAGTGTTGAGTGACTGTAAACGATTTATTTTTGCCATTGCCGCCCGCAAATCTATTTCAGCTTGGATTGTCGCAGGCTCGGGGGTTTCTCGTGGCTCACCCAAGATGTAGGTTGGACTGGCAGAAATGTTATCAGAGAGCGTTTCGGGTAGTTCAGTTTGGCATGCGCTAAGAGCCATGATCACTATTAACAAAATCAGGAATGCTTTAGTTTTTCTCATATGACCTCCTTAGATTTGAAGGGGAGGAAAGCCTCCCCTTCATTTGTGTACAAAGGACCGGACAGTGCAAAAATGTTTAGTTCTGATAGCCGAAGTAATCAGTGTAGGGTCTCCATTGAGAAGATCCAGGATTAAAGAAATCGTGAGTTGTCTGTGTTACCTGGATGCTTAGTGCTGCCCGAAGGACAAGGTCTCCAATTATTGGGGACAGATTTGTTGTAATAAGCAAGGGTGTATGCCCAGCCAGGCACTGTCCGAGTATACATTGTGGTGTCTTGTCCATATGCATCACGGCACTTTTGGGTACAACCCATCCATGTTCCACCAAGTGTATTGATCACTACAGGAGGAACTATCTGACTAATTCCATTACAAAACATTTGTGTGTCATTGGCAACCGAATTGGTGGAGCTAGCATAAGCCGCTGATTGTCCGACATAGTTGTAATAAACATCGAGGGCCGCGTTTGGTTGAACCAGTGGTTCCTGCTTTTCTAACCGCAAAGCTTCCACACGCTCGACGTCAGCAAGGTATTGATCATGAACATCCTGTGGCATGTTGTCTATGGTTTCGACTGTGTCTGTCATCTGCATAAAGAAAACTACAGAATCACCGGATTCATAAACCATATCAGCCTTTCTATAGAGAAAACTTCCATTTTCAAGAGAAAGGCTGTCAAGGTTATTGAAGCCAATATATGGCTGAGGATATTCATCAAAATCCAACGGTTTATCGTAACGAATTGTTCTCATTATTTTTAGGACAGGAAGCTCATTTTCAATTTCAACCCAAGCTTTTATGCTCTCAAGACTCTCTTCAGATGAGATGATTTGGGCGATATATCCTGTAAGCTGGCTTCCCATCTTCGTTGGTATGCTGGCTAAGAAGGCTTGCGGGTCTTCCGCAGCCTGGCTTCCGAAAGCATTTTCTAAATCTCTTTCTATCAAGGTAAGGTTGCCACCCCGACCTGAAGCATCGTTAGCAACAACCTGAATTCGTTCACCTGCTTGGTTGGAGATAACGGTGTAGGAGCCCAATCCCAGCTCCCCATCAGGTCCTTTCACGCCAACCCAGTGATCTTCGGTTTGCCAATTGGGAAACATACCTTCGGTTGGCTTTCCGGTATGGTCACCTTGAAACGCGTTGTAAAATATTGTTAAGGAGTGATGCCAACCAGGCTGGCGATTGAATTTCAAATTCAAATCTTCCAGGGCATGCAGAACTGGTAGCATTGCATCCAATGTTTCAATGACTTCCCCGTCCATTAGAGATTGGAACTCAGCTGGAAGATTAGTGGTGTCTGAAAAATCTTCAGCGGATTGGGCAAAAGTGGGGGTGAGGGTCGGTGTGCTAATTCCTGAAAGCAAAATTGCTAACATGGCAACGCACAGTACAAGTTTGAACAAGGTAACATTTTTCATGGTTTCCTCCAAATGTGCTGCTGTTCGTTGTGTCCAATGTACTTTTTTATTGTAACACATAGCAAAATCTTGCTTTTTTGGGAACTCGACAATCGTTTCGGAACCAAGCCTTTGTCGCATAATATTTACGAAGTCCATAGATTAAAAGCACATCAGGTAGAGCTTGTTTATTTTGACACCCCTCACATTGAGTGATAAACTGATGCAAGTTCATGGCGCCAATTTGGCGTCTTTTTGTGAGTGTTAAGGAGTTTGGCAATGAAAGTGATTTTGACAGGTTCAATAGCGATCGACTATCTGATGCGCTTTCCTGGTCTGTTTAGCGACCATCTGTTACCAGGGCACCTTGACAAGGTTAGCCTTTCATTTCTCGTTCCTGAACTTTCCCGCCGCGATGGCGGTGTGGGCGCGAATATTGCCTATAACCTGGCGATGTTGGGCGGAGCCGCTTGTCTCTTTTCGACTGCCGGGCAGGACTTTCCAGAATATGCTAAACGCTTGCAAGCAGTTGGCGTAGATACCAGTTGTGTCCGGATAATTCCAGAAAAATTTACCGCCTCCTTTTTTGCCACCACTGACAGGAACAACGCCCAAATCGCCAGCTTCTATACTGGCGCAATGGCAGATTCAGCCAATCTTTCACTCAAAGAAGCACCTTGTGAACCAGGCGATTTCGTCATGATCTCGCCAACTGACCCTGGCGCAATGGCTCGATATATCGATGAAGCCCCTGAGCTTGGCCTGAAGACTTTATTCGACCCTGGGCAACAGGTGGTTAGTATGGATCCGGATTTGCTGCGTAAAGGGGTTGATACAGCCTACGGTCTGTTCGTCAACGAGTATGAATTTGAACTCCTACTAAAGCATACTGGTTACAGCGAAGTTGAACTCTTGGCTAAACCTGTTTTCAGCGTGATAACTCTTGGTGAAGTTGGATCGAGAATTTGCTCAGCTGGTCAGGAAATCTTATGCCCAGCTGTGCAAGGATTAAAGGTGGTTGATCCAACCGGCGTGGGTGATGCCTTTCGCGGAGGTTTTCTACGAGGCTACCTGGCAGGTTTGAGTCTGAAGACCTGTGCTGAAATGGGTACGATTCTCGCATCTGCCTGCCTCCAGGAAAACGGAACTCAGGTGCACAGGCTCACCTGGGATGAATTTGTGAATGAATACAGAAAACACTTTGATGATCAGGGTGAACTGGATACAATTGAATAATTATTAGATATCGGAGTGATGAATGGACAACTACAATATTAAGGATTTGAACCTGGCCGAAGGCGGTCGCCGGAGAATGGACTGGGCTGCGCATGAAATGCCCGTGCTGGCTAGTTTGGAAGAACGTTTCCGAAAAGAACGACCTTTCGAAGGCATCCGCATGTCCTGCTGTATGCATGTGACCACCGAGACAGCCAATTTGATGCGCGCGATGCAGGCAGGCGGAGCAGACATCGTTCTGACCGCCTCGAACCCGCTTTCAACCCAGGATGACGTTGCTGCGGCCTTGGTTGCACAATACGAGATCCCAGTATTTGCGATCAAAGGCGAAGACGATGCAACTTATTACAAGAATCTGCACGCTGCCCTGGACCACAAACCCCATATCGTGATGGATGATGGTGCAGACCTGGTCGGCACGATCCACAAGGAACGCCGTGACCTGATCCCCAACATCATTGGTGGCACTGAAGAAACCACCACGGGCGTAATTCGTCTGCGTGCGATGGCGATGGACAAGGTCCTCGAGTTTCCGATGATGGCAGTGAACGATGCCATGACCAAGCACTTCTTTGATAACCGCTATGGCACCGGTCAATCCACGATTGATGGTGTGATCAGAGCGACAAATGTGCTTTTAGCCGGCAAGAACTTTGTTGTGGCAGGCTATGGCTGGTGTGGTCGCGGTTTGGCAATGCGTGCCCGCGGTATGGGCGCCAACGTGATCGTGACCGAAGTGGACCCATTGGTAGCTTTGGAAGCAGTTATGGATGGCTTCAGAGTCATGCCCATGACAGAAGCCACCTCAATTGGTGATATTTTCATCACGGTAACTGGCGATATGAACGTGATCGACAAACATCATTTTGAAGTGATGAAAGATGGTGCGTTGGTTGGAAATTCAGGACATTTCAACGTCGAGATCAATATTCCGGCTCTTGAAGAAATGTCGGTTGACAAACAGCGTGTACGCCCATTTGTCGATGCCTATGAACTGGCTGACGGACGCAAGATCAACATACTTGGCGAAGGTCGCCTGATCAACCTGGCTGCTGCTGAAGGTCACCCTGCTTCTGTAATGGATATGAGCTTTTCCAACCAGGCATTGAGCGCGGAGTACTTCCTGAAACACAGAGATAGTCTTGAGAACAAAGTGTACAACGTCCCGGAAGAAATCGATCGTGAAATTGCACGCCTGAAACTGAAATCGATGGGTGTAAAAATCGATGTATTGTCCGATGAACAAGCCAAGTATTTGAACTCCTGGGAATCAGGAACGTAAACCAGGTTTGGATAAAATCAAACCCCTTGGACTTACTCCAAGGGGTTTTGCTTTTAACTTCACTTATATTGATAAGCTTTGGTCAAGGTTTCTTACTTTAAGAAAGCAGTCCACCAACAGCCATTTTCGCAAAATCGGCTTTGGTCATCTGCTGCCCAGCGATGATACGGGGGAGCACCAGGTCGAGGACTGACCGCTTCGCATACATCACACCACCAGGCAAACCCATTACCACGCTGCCATCATCAAAATTAGCCATCATGAACATTGCACCAGGGAACACTGGAGAGCCATAGGTGACGACTTTCGCTCCTGACGCGCGAATTGCACCGGGGGTGTGGTCATCCGGGTCAACGCTCATCCCACCGGTACAGAAAATCAGAGCGATACCAGCTTTATGGGCTTCGAGAATAGCGTTTTTAATGTTTTCCAAGTTGTCTCCAACCTGGCGGATAACTTTAATTTCAACCGGAAAATTCGCTAATTTTCCGACTACAACTGGAGAAAATGTATCCTTGATCCTGCCTTTCAGGATCTCGTTACCTGTCACGAAAATTGCAGCGCTAAGATTTCGATATGGCATCACATTGAAAACTGGAGCTTCAATTTCATTTTGTAAAACTGACAGGTGCTGTTCTTCAATCACCAGAGGAACCACGCGCATTGCAGCGACTTTTTCACCTGCTGTTACCGGGATGTTATTCGAGCGCGAGGAAATAACGATATGTTCGGCAGAATTTAGCCTGAACAATTTCTCTTCATCAAAACTAAGCAACCCATCGAATTCTGCGACCAGGTCGATCTTGCCTTCATGCGGTTCCCCTGCCTGCAGGTTCTGGCCCATGCAAATGTCTCTTAATACCGCAGCTGCATCGTCCTCGTGGAGCATGCCGGGTTCAAGCTCAAGTACAAAGATGGTCTCTTTGCCCATTTCGAGCAAAACCGGTACATCCTCTTCACGAATAATATGTCCTTTAGGGAAGCGTACGCCTTTAAATTTGTCTACTATGATTTGTGTATGGTCGTGAGCGAGTACCATACCGACTGCATCTTGAGTTTTTACTTGTTTCATTAATGTCCTGACTTAAAACAAAAAGCCAACAACAGATGGCTTTTTGTTCCTGTTTATTTACTCTTCATCTTCAATCGTTTCGTCATCTTCGCTGGGATCGAAACTCTGGTACATCTGGTCAGAATCTGCCAAACTGCGGACAGTATCTTCGATTTCCTGGCGGAGTTCGAGGTTTTGGCTGAGATAATTCTTGGAGGCTTCCCGCCCCTGACCCAAACGCTGGTCTTTGTAGGAATAGAACGAACCGCGTTTGTCGATCACTTCCAGGTTGGTTGCCAGGTCAAGAATGTCGCCCGACTTGGAGATGCCTTCATTGTACATAATATCAAACTCAGCGGTGCGGAAGGGTGCTGATACCTTGTTTTTCACAACGCGCACTCTCACACGGTTGCCAACGATCTCGGCACCGACCTTAATGGATTGCACGCGGCGAACATCCAGGCGGACTGAAGCATAAAATTTGAGTGCGTTACCGCCAGTAGTGGTTTCGGGGTTGCCAAACATTACCCCAATTTTCTGGCGCAGCTGGTTGGTGAAGACCACTGCAGTTTTTGTTTGATTGATGGCACCGGAAAGCTTGCGCATAGCCTGCGACATCAACCGCGCCTGGACACCCATGGTGGCGTCGCCCATATCGCCTTCAATTTCTGAACGGGGCACCAGGGCTGCCACAGAATCAACCACAACCAGGTCAACTGCACCTGAGCGAACCAATGTCTCAGCGATTTCCAGTGCTTGTTCACCTGTGTCAGGTTGGGAGATTAGCAACTCCTGAACGTTGACACCGCAGCGGGCAGCGTAGGTGGGGTCGAGTGCATGCTCCATGTCAATGAAAGCGGCGGTACCACCTTGCGCTTGACATTCAGCCACAATGTGCTGGCATATGGTGGTCTTTCCAGAGGATTCTGGCCCGTAAATTTCAGTGATGCGACCTTTAGGAATGCCACCCACACCCAGCGCCATGTCCAGTGACAGCGAACCGGTAGGGATCGAAGCAACCTGCATATGGCTGGCTTCGCCAAGGCGCATAATGGACCCTTCCCCATATTTTTTCACAATATCGTGCAAGGCACGGTCCAAAACGGCTTTTTTTGCTTCCTCGATGTTGGGGTCAGAAGTGTTCAATTGGGGGGTTGTTTTTTTCTTGGTTGCCATAGTCACTCCGGTTAGTAATTGCTTTCTTTTAAATATAGCACAATTGTTCGAGACGTCAAGAGACGCCCAAATTACATGATGCGGCGGGATTCAAGGTAAAAACGCTTATCCCGGGCATGACCCATCGAGAAAGTTTTCCTGGGCAATGAGCCATCCAGAATGACTGATTTGAAGAAGTTATCCTTGGTGATGGGAGGTAAATAAAAGCCCATGTTCCCGGATTCGGCACCTAATTTTACAAGCACATCTTCGCCATGTACGTAGTCGATGTGTGACTTTGGGTTATCCAGGAGATATTTGTCCAGGAATTCCTGCAGAGTGCCGACTGGAAGATTGTGAATTGGATTCTCGAATTTTATGACATGGTACATCTCTGGGGTGATCATGCCAACGCGCTGCCCTGACCTGGTTTCATCCAGTACAGCATCTTTCATATCCTCGAAAGTGGCTGCAGGATTCTCAAGGATATCTGGTTCATAATAAGCAAGTAACGCCTGGTGAAATTCCTTGTCAACATTAAACATGACTCTGTGGATTGGTTCGAAGGTAAGCGAAGGATCGTGCAGATTGACCAGCTCAACCAAGGCATAACGGGCGGGGTGATTCATACCAACGGTCGGTTTCAACTCTTCCCAGATACTCTTGGCAGTCGCCAAGGAATGATTTCCGTCTCCAACTGCAAAAAGCAGGGGGTGGGTTTGATCAACATCACCATACCGTTCACGATATTTTTCAGGGTCGAGTAAGCCAGCAATGTGGTCGATCACTGAATCAAGTGTTTGGGGATCCTCGATGAAATGCCCGGTTATGTGACCACTGCCTTCCATCAGGTCAAAGTCATAGGCGAGCGGGAGGGACCCTTTTTGTTTAAGCAATGGTTTGAGAACTGAGAACTCCGGATCGTCGTAGAGAACCAGGATATGGGGCAGTTCCAGGGGAGCACCACGGCGTACTTGCATACGGGGTGGCAACCGATCGAGGATGGTCCCTTCGGTCGCCCTGATCAGAGACTGTGCGCCTTTGTTGAAATTGTAAGTTTCCAGGTCTACAGCAACGACTAACCCGGTCTGAATCGAATTTCCGACCGATCGTTCCACCAGGATGAAACCTTTATGTGGCTCAAGCAAACCAGTATTGAGGTATTCGCGCATCTTCGCCTGGGAATATGCTATCCGTTCAGCTTTGTCAGGTCTCGACAGCCAGGCTTCGGGCAGAATCAGGTGATAAGTCGATGGAGCATCACCTACTAATTTTGAAACGCGCTCCCAATATTCCGGTTGAGAGGTAAATTGGTCACAGGCAATAACTGCCCACTTTTGAAGATCAACATCTTTTCTTGGAAGGAGAATTTCCGGAATCTCGATACCAATTTTTTCAGCATTTGTCATGGGGAAAGTCCTTTTTTGGTGAGTTTCCCTTATTGTAACAGACCATAATGTTTCAAGGCGTTATTAATGCTCCGGGAGGTACACCACACCGACTGTGCCGGGGCCTGTATGGGTTCCGACGACCGGGCTGATTTCACTGACAAACTCATTCTTGATTTTGAAGCGTTCCCGGGCTTCAGTGACCAACTCTTCAGATAATTTTGGCGAATTTGCTGAAAGCACGCCAAGAAATTCGATTCGACCCTGCTTACCGAGGTCTGATTCTGCAATCTCAAATACTCTTTTGATGGCTTTCTTGAAAGTTCGTACTTTCTCAAGAGGCTGGATGGCACCGTTTTGCAGTTTCAAGATTGGTTTTAAGTTCAGAGCAGTACCCAAAAAGCGAGCCGCCGCGCCGATCCGACCACCCCGATGTAGAAATTCGAGAGTATCAACTACAAAAAGGGTTTGTATTCGGTCAGAAATATCTGCTGCCAGGTTTTTGCATTCAAGCAAAGAGGCTCCTTTGAGGGCAGCATCCGATGTCATTAATGCCATGATCGCCAGTGGCATCGAAGCTTGCAGTGAGTTCATTACAATCAGGCGGTCTTTAGGGAAACCTTCTGCGCCCTGAATGGCAGAATCGTATGTGCCTGAAATTTTCGATGAGATCACCATGCATAGGATGTCAAACCCTTCATCCAGCAATTTTTGAAAAACTTCGGCAAAAGCACCTGCGGAAGGCTGCGAGGTGGTCGGCATGGTCTTTGAATGTTCAAGTCGCTCATAAAACTCTTTGGGAGCGATGTCAATTCCGTCCAGGAAGGTTTGACCGTCCCAATTGACAGAAAGAGGTACGATGGTAAGTCTTTGTTCTTCAGCAATCGATGGTGGGATTGCGACCGTGCTGTCGGTGACAATAGCTACTTTGTTCATGTTGAAT
>DHUW01000052.1:0-40332 GCA_002409365.1 Anaerolineaceae bacterium UBA5224
AGTCAAATTTTGGATTTCAATATTCTTGTCTCTGGAAAGTGGTAACAAAAGTTCGATGGTTTCTGCTACGAGGGTTCCGACATTAACATTGGACGGAATAATACTTTGATCCGATGATAAACACTTAAGCTTCATGATCAATTGCTCTATTCGGGCAGTAGAACGATCAACTGTTGCACAAAGAGAGTAAAAATCTGCCGGAGTAACACTTGTCTTTTTCTTATCAACATCAACCTTCATACGGATTGAAGCGACCGGGGTTCGAAATTCGTGAGCAACATCAAGTAAGAATTGTTGCTGGTTTTCGAATTGTTTCTCGAACCTTCTTAAACTTAAAATGATTGCGGCATGTAGGTCAGAAAGTTCCTTGTTCGGCATGATTTCACCTAGCAACTCAGTGTTTGTTATAGTTCCATCTGAAATGGATTGGGAGAACTCTTCAATCGGAGTGCTTATAAACTTACTCAAAAAAACGGATAGAAGAAGACCAATCAGTAACGCACCAACTACCGTTAAACCAATTGATTTTTGTAGCCTGATCTGTAGCTGGTCGAGCGCTATAGACTCCATACTCTCTATGTCCAAAGTGATAACTGGGTTGGGTGTTTTCTGTGTTTGTGGGTTTCCTGGTTCAATCGAAGAGGTTGGCTCGATTCTCAATGATTGCACTTCGTGGAATACCGAAGATTGAATTAACTTTGAAAAAGAAATGAACAGGATCGCCCCTAGTACGGTAAAAACAATAATTATCAGCAGGATTAGTTGCCGACGTAGGGAAAATTTTGAAAACAAATTTCGGAGCACAGAGGAAGGGGTCTTTACCATTTGAACCTCAACTTGATCATATCGGATAGCGTGTTAAATCCACATTAAATCAGAATGTGAATTCTACTCAATTACAAGGGTATAGCCGATGTTAACAGTCGTTACAATCACAGGATTAGTAACTCCAGCTTTTCTAAGTTTGGTTCTCAGGTAACTTATCTGCGTGCGCACAGAATTAGAAAACAGAGCATCTTCTTCTCCCCAAATGTGTAAGATAAGCTCTTCCGCTGGAATCATTCTACCGACGTTTTGTGTCAAATACTCTAAAAGTTGGTACTCCTTAGCTGTGAATTTGATCCCATAATCACCGACATAAACCATTCGAAGGTTTGTATCGATTGACAGTTGTCCCACCTCCACCAATGGCCTTCTGACGTTGAGGTTCCTTCGCCAAAGTGCTCTGATACGAGCTAATAATTCATCAAAGTGGATTGGTTTGGAAAGATAATCATCTGCCCCTTGATCTAATCCATCAATCCTTTCAAAGACTTCACCGCGTGCGGACAGTATACAAATCGATACTTTTGGATTTTTACTCCTGAAATTTTCGCAAAGGACCAAACCATCTGTATCCGGTAAGTTTAGGTCTAACAACGCGAGGTCGTATGGATACAAGTCATACAAAAACAAGGCTTCTTCACCATTTAAAGCGATGTCTACAACATAGCCTTCATTTCTCAGTCCTTCAGATAAAGAATCAGAGAAGTCTTCTTCATCATCGACGAGTAAAATCCGCATTATTCTTCTCTACCAAACAAGTCCGACATTAACTTATTTTACCAAACAAGCGAAGAATGTTTTTTTTACAGTTAATGCAGAATTAATGCCAGCTACTGTAAATTGAGATTATGCAACACTTCACATCAATCAGGTACATCTATGAGACCTATTCATCACAAAGCCGATTTGTAGGGTTTAGTTTTCAAGGGTTTATTAGACAAAGCCTAATCTGGAAATAGAAAGTCATCGAGATCAACTACAGGAAAAGTTCTGCCTTCAACAAAGCAGAGCTTTTTTTCTATTCCCGTTCTCACCCACATTGGCAAATCTTCTTTGAGCGCTGTTTTAAGAAGCGAAAGGAGATGACATGATCCCTGGAACATTTGAATTAGGTGTCTGTTACGCGTTCGATTCTTATTGCAAACGGACATTAAAGAACGAAGCAATCAATGCTCACAAAGCAATGAACAGACGAAAAAATAGAATTCTCAATTTTTCAGATCTAGCTCTTGATGAAGAGTATCTATTCATCAATCCTGACCCTATGGATGTCTTGTCCGAATATCGAATTAATGGATTATGGATAACCAATGAGCTTTTAAAAGCTGTAATCCAAAACCTACCGGAACCTTTAAAGCAGATCATCAACTTGTATTATTTTGATGGTCTTAATGATCGAAAAATAAGCGAGATAACACAGATACCAAGAAGTACGATTCAGAACTGGCGGACTTCTGCTTTAGAAAAAATTAAGCACGACTTGGAGGAAAACATCGATGACTGGTCAGGGATTTGAAAACGAACTCAGGTCAACGAAGAGACTGCTTCCATACCC
Source organism: Anaerolineaceae bacterium UBA5224 (assembly GCA_002409365.1). Classification (GTDB taxonomy): domain Bacteria; phylum Chloroflexota; class Anaerolineae; order Anaerolineales; family Anaerolineaceae; genus Mesolinea. The sequence continues at coordinate 2,381 of DHUW01000052.1, forward strand.
AGTGATTATCTGTGCAGTTCAGGGTGATCCAACAGCTATGGATCAAGTTATCGGCTATTACAATCTTTACATCGCCTACTTATCCAGACGTAATGTCAGAGACGAAGAAGGCTTTTTTACCAAGATGCCGGATCCTGAAATTGAGGCTCGGCTTACTTCGCGGTTAGTCCGAGCTGTTGTTTGTTTCAAAATCCTCGGCGGACCAAATCAAGTTAAATGAACACTAAAATAAGTAGACCTGAACCAATGGGTGATAATGCCATTATTAGATATAGCTTGCAATTAGCAATGCTTAGCCGTCTACTTAGCAATGAATTGATCACAAGAACTGAGTATGAAAAAGTTCGAAGCAAGTTAATGGAAAAATTTAGTGTAATTTCTGAAATATGGATTCAATCTTTACCCCTTAATAGTGTACAATCTACTATGGTTGATACACACAATGAGGTGAGGGATAATGAAACCAGTTGAAGTTATTAAAGGACAAGGTTTGGTTGCCCGTCGAGGTCGTGGCCAGGAAATCGAACGATTGCGCGTGGCAGCCTATTGTCGTGTCAGCACGGATAGTGAGGACCAGCTAAGCAGCTACAAATCCCAAGTACAACATTACACGGAGTTTATAAAATCCAAAAGCGAATGGGTCTTTTCTGGAATCTATGCTGATGAGGCAATCACAGGAACACAAATCAAAAATCGGGAGGATTTTCAAAGACTCGTCAACGATTGTATGAATGGAGAGATAGACCTGGTTATCACCAAGTCTATCTCGCGGTTTGCCAGAAACACGCTGGACACCTTGCGCTATGTTCGTATGTTGAAAGAGAAGAATGTCGCTGTCTTCTTTGAAGAGGAGAATATCAACACTCTTACCATGGATGGTGAGTTGTTGTTGGTCATTTTGAGCTCCGTTGCACAACAGGAAGTTGAAAATATTTCCGCTAACGTTAAAAAAGGTCTGCGCATGAAAATGCAGCGAGGTGAGATTGTCGGCTTCCAGGGTTGCCTGGGATATGACTATCATCCAGAGGATAAATCCCTAACGGTAAATGAGGAAGAAGCTAAAATCGTCCGATACATCTTTCAGCGGTATGTCGAAGGGGCAGGCTGTACTATTCTTGGAAATGAGCTGCAAAACCTGGGCTACAAAACCAAAAACGGTCATGCCAAATGGCCCGCATCCACCGTCATTAACATCATCAAAAATGAGAAGTATAAGGGAGATCTCCTCCTCGGAAAAACCTTCACAGTAGATCCTATATCCAAACGTCGTCTGGAGAATTTCGGGGAGCAGGACAAGTACTATATTAAAGATCATCATGAGCCAATTGTTTCGGAGGATGTTTTTGCAAAAGCTCAGGAAATCCTTGCAAGGCGAGGTTACCCCAGACGACTTAATCCGGAGGGGAAGCGTGAGAAATACAGTCGTAAATACGCATTTAGCAGCTTGTTACAGTGTGGGTTTTGTAATACTAATCTGAACAGACGCAGTTGGCATGCAAGTGCAAGACATAAGAAAATTATCTGGCAATGCACTTTGGCTACAAAAAGAGGCAAGAGGTTTTGCCCAGAGAGCAAAGGAATTGAGGAAAGCATTATTGAGAATGCTTTCCTTGAAGCCTACAAGCTCCTTTGTGGAAACGATAAAGCAATTATTGATGAATTCCTAACACTGACCGAAAAGACGCTTGGTGAAGAAAATGTGGAAAAAAACGTCAGAAGAATTGAAAAAGAATTGCTTACCACTGATCACAAGAAGAGCAAACTCATTGATTTGCGGCTTGAAGGAACAATCGATGAGGAGTCTTTCTCCAGGAAATTATTTGAAATTGACAGTAATCTCGACGCCCTGAATTCAACACTAAACGATTTATCCGCAACCAAAGACCAACAGGACGACCTTCGATCACGGATACAGAGTTTTAGGTCAACACTTGAAAACCAGGCAATCTTGGAGAAATTCGACCGATTCGTGTTTGAGAGCATAGTCGAAAAAGCGATTATTGGAGGATATGGAGAAGATGGAAAATCAGACCCTGGTTTAATCACTTTCGTTTTCAAAACCGGATTTAAGGAAAAGTTACACAAAAGTAAATTTGAAGTTATGAGAAGAGAATTTGATTCAGATGGCAATCAAATCGTTCCGTGTACTTTTTCCCAAAACGAGGACGTTTCCATGTCTTCCTTTAGTAACTCAAACACATGTCGAGACAATAGTTCTACTGTAAAATAAAGATAAGTAAATAGACTCTATAGTGCTTATTGCCGAAAGAGGCATATGTCTGCTTTTGATAACAAATGGATACAACAAATTCTTGCTCTTCAACAGGTCGATGGCTCTTGGGGACAATTTCATTCGCTGAGCCAACCGACGAAACAAAAGCCGATGACAACCGAACAAGCCCTCAGACGGCTTAGGATTCTTGGTTTAACAAAAGATGATGAACCGATAGCCCGCACGCTTGAATATATGGAACACAATCTTCTGCAATCGCATCCTACTGTCTTTCATGAGAAAAAGCACGATTCAAAAACATATGGCGATTTAATGCTTGCGGCTTGGATACGTTTGTTTGACCCCTACAATAATGCCGCGCTATCTATCGCAAAAAAGTGGGCAAAAGTCATCACTCGTGCTTTTCAAAACGGTGAATATTCTCATGCAGAATATGTTAAGGCTTATGAATCTGAATTTATAATGCTAAATCCAGAGGCGGGTTGTTTGGCTGATTTTGTTGTGTTTTATCAACTCGCCCTGCTGCCGGGACTTTTGGTCCCCGAAATCGAATCCTCTATGCTTGACTATGTGCTTGCTCACGATCGAGGCATTGTTTACTTATATGAGGACCGTCTGGACATACTGCCTGAACAATTTGCTTCGCGAAAAGCCACCCGCTATTTAGCTGCAGTAGAGTTGTTGGCTGATTATTCACTCGCGCCTGAAAAGTTGGGATTTGTGGGTGTTTGGTTAAAAAACCAGCAGGATAAAAGCGGATTATGGGATATGAGTTCTATAGTCAAAGATGGTATTTACTTTCCACTGTCTGATTCATGGCAAAAAACTGAGGACAGAAAGAAAGATTGCACTTCAAGAGTGATACGACTCCTGGACAAATTAGAGGTAACAAAAAGAACCAAACAAATGGTTAAGTAAATTTATTAGTTATGGTTTTGATTCCTAAACCTCATGACCTTTAGAAAATTATCCATAAACCTGATGTACCTGGGAAAATCATTGGTTGAAATCAGATATTTTTTGTCCGCATAACCAAATACTAGAGAGATGATTTGGATCTCATCTGAGGAAAAGAAGAACTACATTGGCTGATTTTAATTATCATACTTACAAGCTCAACAACAAAATGATTGAAATAATGAGGAATGAGTGATAACCACCATTTTTAATTCCGTTTTTGTCTATTTAGCCACCAGCATCGACGAGATCCCGATCTTGTTCATTTTGTATACGAAAAAGAGCAATCAAGGTAAAGCCAGGACCATAACCGGGATGTATTTCCTGGGTACCTTCATCCTTGTTACTGCCGGCATCCTTGGGGCACGTGGTCTGGGTCTTTTCATCCCACAACATATTCTTGGTCTGCTGGGGTTGGTGCCGTTTGTGATGGGTGTCCAGACCCTGGTAAAAGCTGAGGAGGATGATGAGCTGGAAGAAGCTGAAGAAGCTATGAAGAAACAGACTTCACTCAGTCTCCAAATTCTGGCCATCACCATCGGACTGGGCGCTGATGACCTTGCTGTTTACGTCCCACTATTCACTACACTTGTCAGCACCGAGTTGATCATCATGCTGATCGTTTTCGCCATCGCAACCGGACTGCTCTGTTTCATCAGTTACAGGATGACATCTTTCAAGGTCCTAACCGGTTTTATCGAGAAATACGAACGACTCATCGTAGGAACCATTTTCATCGTTGTAGGTTTTTCCATTATGAACGAGAGTGGGACCTTTACCTGGATGGCATCGTTGCTAACCGGGAATTAAACGAGGAACTTCTACGAAGTTCCTCGTGATATACGCTACCTCCTTAGGCGAGGTTTTTTCACTCCTGAAGGCCAAATTCCTTATTCCGCGCCACCCCACCCAGATGGTGGCAAAGACCAGCTGAAGAGTGATCCAGCCTCCTTATTTTTTGCATAGCGAAACAGTATTTTCAAGTTTTCGCCTCAGTAGATTATTTTTCGTTAAGCTGTAACTATACTTTTGACGAAGACTTTACCCCCTAAAATCGGTCTCACCAAAAATCTGGTATAGTGAAGTAGTTGTATGAAATCACTTTAATGGAGAATATTTATGGACATCATTACTATTTTTCAAGTATTACAAAAATGGGGATTGTTCGCACTCGGCGGAGGTGTGGTTTTGGCGCTTGGCATTTTTGCAGGCTACATGATCTATAAAAAGGTGTTTCATGGTCAAAAGCAGATGTCAAAAACACAGGGAATATCCTTGTTTCTTTTGTGTTCCTGGTTGGCGCTCGTACTGGGATTAACCACCATTAGCCGCGGAGCGAATTTCACCGGATCCTTCAACATAGATTTCTTTAGCTCATACGTGAATGCCTGGAATAAATGGTCAATCAGCGAACTGCAGCTCATCATCTTCAATATGCTGATGTTTGTACCGTTAGGCTTTTTATTGCCGCTTATTTGGAAAGAAGCAGAGAAGTTCAAGGTAACTTTTTTAGTTTCCCTCGGATTCACTCTCCTGATAGAAATCGTGCAATTCTTGACTGGAACAGGGATATTCGAATTTGACGACTTGTTCCATAATTTACTCGGAAGCTTGTTTGGATATTTTCTCATCATGGCCGTTCTTTCCATCATTAGAGAAAAGCGGATTCGTTTTGCTCCCCTTGCCAAAGTACTCATGTTCCCCCTGGTGATTGGAATGATCATAGGGATTGTTTGGCTTGCATATGACAAACAAACATACGGGAATATGACCATCCTTCCTGCGACGAAGCAGGATATGTCAGAAATTCAGGTCTTGACCAACCTTTCTTTATCCGATCAAGAAGCTACAGCTTCCATATTTGAAAACAGATATACAGAAGATCTGGAATTTATTGAACAAATAAAAAACAAACTTTCTGAATTGGAAAATGTTACATTTTCAGGTGTTCAGCGCCGTGAAGGCGATACTCGTGTTTACATCGGCAAAAGCTCCGATGGTGAAGAAGTCCAGCTAAACTTCTTTTTTAGGACAGGACAATGGAGCTACAACAGCTGGCATGAGAGTGTTAAATTGTCCGAAGACGAAATAAAGCGTAGCAAAGACACTTATGGGATTTGGCTAAAGGAAAACGGACTATTACCCGATACCGCTGTTTTTAGTGTGCAAAACGACGATATGCTTCGGTGGGACACACAGGAAACGGAAGAATTGCCGAATTCCAAAACCCCATTCCCATCTGGACCTATCTTGTTGCAGTTTGATAGTGATCTGAAACTTGCTTCCATGTATTACGGTATTAGCTGGAATGATTTTGTCGCAACGGAAAAGATTATTTCTCCCGATGCAGCATTCCAAGAAGTTGAAAATGGAAACTTTGAACAATATGTTCCGTTCCAGCAAGGTGATACCTTATGGGTCAAAGAATATGAACTCGCGTATGTTTATGATACAAAAGGGTTTTTACAGCCGGTTTATCAATTTACTGGATACATCAACAATCAAGATAACATCTGGACGTGCCAAATTCCGGCTTTATTTTTTGAATAAGAAGGTTGACTAAAACAAAGGCAGCTACCTCAAAAACATTGCCAGAAAGGCGAGGATGGTGCCGGTGATCCCTTCACCACCAAGCAAGCCAGCTGAGATCACGTTCCCGACGTTGGTCGCCTCGCTGTTTTTGGCAACTTTTTGAACAAGCAGACTGATGAACCCGCCCAGGAAGATGGCGCTTGCCATACCGAGCGAGAGGATCATTCCAATGCCTATGATCATAGCCGGAACGCCGTTAACATACAGCAAAACGCCGACCAGCAGCGCCAGCCCAAACACGACCGGATCACCGATTCCGTTGACAAGGGCTGTGACGCTGTGGGCCTGGGCTGCCGTGAGACCGGTCTCGCCGCCTACGCCGCCGTACTGCAGGATGAGGACGAACAAGCCGAACACTGCCGCAAAAACACCTACGAATGCACCCAGGAATTGCGTTACGAACTGGGCGCGGGCGTCTGTGCCCAGGATCACGCCGGTCTTGTAATCGTTCATGGCATCGCCCGCATAACCGCAAGCGATTGCAACTATCGCCGCGATCAGAAACGCCTGGGTGTCGTCCACCTTGATGAAAAGGCGGATCGCCAGCAAAACAATGATCCCGAATATCTCCATTGGGTTAATGCCGGTCTGACCAGTGATCACCGAAGACATCATCGTGGCAAAGACCACGCCTGCCATCAGCAACACAGACACCAATGGCGAAAGCCCAAGCAGGATGGAGAGCACGAAACTAACCCCTGCCACGATCAGGGCGAAGCGACCGTTGCGACTGCGCAACAAGTTGGCAGCCGGTTCCTGGTTTTTATCGGCAGGGTCTCGCTTCCATTTGACGGTTTTCAGGAACTGGATCAGGATGCCCACACCGGAACCGACCATTAACCCCACTGCGGAAGTCAGGATAAAAGCGGAAACACTGGCTTCGTTTGCGAAAGATCCATACTCCAACCCAAATACCCGCAGCCCATAATGCGCGATCAAGGCTCCGAGCATCCAGTATGCCGCACCAGGGAAACCGATGATGTAACCTATCCCAATTGCCAGCGGTGAAGTGTAAAGCTGCACCGGGAAGCGCCCCAACTTGCCCTCCAGGTTTTGCGGGATAAGGGCGAACTGGTCACGCAGCACGGTGAAGATGGCTGCCAGTCCCATCGCTCCGAACAGGAAATAGCTCTTCCGGCCGCCCTCGTCGCCGGCTTGGAGGGTTTCGGCAGCAGCCGTACCAATTGGGTAAGCCAGTTTCATAGTCTCGATGTTGCGTTTACGGTAGAACCAGCACAGCATTGTGCCGAGGAAAACACCGATAAGCGAGACAAGCAATATAGGCCACAACTTAGGCATCAGCCACTCACTGAGCGTCTGCACAGCCGGGTCGAAAGGTTTGTAGATACCCGCGATCCACAAGCCGGGGATGGTGAAAGCGATGCCGCCGGCGACCATCGCGCCACTGGACATGCCGGTCTGAGTGATGTTGATCTCTTGCAGGTTGGTCTCCCTGAGCAGCTTGAGCAGTGACATGGAGAGGACGGCAACGAAAATGGTCGGCCAGGGGAGTGCGCTGAGACGCAGAGCTACGTAAATGGAGCTGATCGTAATGAAGATCGAGCCTACTGCCGTCAGCGTGATCGAGCGCCAGGTGAGGTAAGGAAAATCGAAAAGGAATTTACGATCTTTCATGCGAGCTCCTTGAATTGCTGCTAAGTTTATGCTCCAAGTATAGCTAATATTGCGGAGTATGGATTGCTGAATACTAACCAAGATGGACAATTAATTTACCCGTCCAGTAAAAGGTTAGGTTTTCCTATCCACAGTGGTCAGGTAAAATGTGTTGAAAGATCGAAAAATTGATTTTATCCTTTCTGAGAAAAGAAAAGAATGAATAAGAAGTTTCTTTGTATAAAATTGATCCATACAATCGTTTGGATAATCATGGTCTCTTCGATTTTTTACGTCCTGTTCACAGGTATCTTTGATCGGATCAACGTTTTTACCTTTATTGCCATCGGGCTAGTCATGCTGGATGTATTGATTCTTTTGCTATTTGGTTGGAGGTGTCCGTTCACGATTTTAGCGGAAAAATACACTGATAATCACGAGACAGGCTTTGATCTTTTCGTTCCTGTATGGCTTGCCGGGTACAATAAAACGATTTTTGGAACGATTTTTGGGATCGGTTTGATCATAGTAATTTTGAGGTTACTTGAGATTGTCTGATGTAAATTCAGTGACTGGGGAAGCTTGAAGTGGAAAATTTTAAAATTTACCCGGGGGCAGAAAAGCCATCCTTAGAAACGTTTAATTCCAATTACCTAACAACCTAACACAACTTAACATAAGATCCCATGGCAAATTGGGAAAAAAGTATTAACTAAAATGTTTCAAGACGTAAATAACGAGATTACTTTTATAGGAAATTCGCTTATTTCATTTTCAGTTACCATAAAGTAATTCATTGAATCATCATCGCATGAGATAGGACTTGGATATGGAACGTAATGAAATTGTCAACTGGCTGCTCGAAGGTGATGTGTCAATACAATTTCAAACCCATCGAGATTTATTGCATTCAGAACCTGATGTGTTGTCTCATTTGCGGGAGAAAATTGCGACAGAAGGATGGGGATATGAATTTTTGAGCAGGCAGCATCCTGATGGTCACTGGGGCAAGGCTTTCTACCAGCCTAAATGGACATCGACTCATTACACGCTGCTTGATTTGAAGAACTTAAGCGCTCCTCGTACAGCAGGAGTTGCTAAGTCAATTAATGTCATTGCAGGTACCTGCAAAGCCGGGGATGGAGGCGTCAATGGGCCTGTTCCTGTGCCAAAAAGCGATATGTGTATCAACGGTATGTTCCTAAATTATGCTTGCTATTTCGGAATTGATGAAGACCGGCTGAAATCTGTCGTCGACCTTATCATCAGCCAACAAATGGAAGATGGTGGTTTTAATTGTCGACTCAACCATTCTGGTGCAAAACACAGCTCAATGCATACCACCATCAATACCCTGGAAGGCATAAATGAGTACCTCAGCCAGGGTTACACATACAGATACGAAGAGTTAGGTCATATTGAGCTTGAGGCGCGCGAATTCCTGCTCATGCATAAGCTATTCCGATCTGACAGAACCGGTGAGATCATTAATCCTGCCTGGTTAAATCTGGCATATCCAACCCGATGGAAATACGATATTTTGCGTGCGCTTGAGTATTTTCGTAAAGCCGGTGCGCCATACGATGAAAGGATGATAGAAGCACTGAATATCGTGGTGCAAAAGCGTGGGAAGGATGGACGTTGGAAATTACCTGCGCAACACCCAGGCGCACTGCATTTCGAAATGGAAAAAGCCGGAACGGTCAGCCGCTGGAATACACTCAGAGCAATGAGAGTTATTGATGATTTTACCAATCCCCAATAATCGATAACCCTTACTCTCAAAGTTTATCCATATTTATGTTCGGATAGTCCGATCACATTTCAAGACTCTTTACAGACTTTGTTTATTGAGAAATACCAGATAAAGAGACCAACTTGAATGTTATGATTGAGTTAATCATCAAAATCATGCTACAACACTTAGATTTTTCAATTAACCATTCTGTATAGGAGGGTTGATTATGAGCGATATAAAAAAATTGACTCTGCAAGCTTTCCAAGTAAATGCACAGGACTGGTGCAAACAGATCGAGAATTTTATAAGTGATCGTTTCAGACAATCATATCGAGATGGAATTGTTGTGCCAATATCTGGTGGGCTTGATTCCAGCGTTGTAGCAGCTCTATGCACCCGTGCGATCGGCAATGAAAAGGTCTACGGTTTAATGCTGCCTGAAACGCTGGGAAATCCTGACGCAGATTATTTCGGACATTTGATTGCGAAACACCTGGATATTAAAACGATGAAAATCAACATTAGTCCAATATTGAGGGCGTTGGGAACATCAAATTTATTCCTGTCAGCCATATCAGGGCGGGAGTTTTGGAAACCTATCGTCGATTGGTCTTTAAGAAAGAAAAAACAGTCAGCAAATATTCTGTATTTAGATGCATTAAAAGGTCAACTTGATCCATCATCCAGAAAACTGATCGCACAAGTCAATTCAAAGCAGCGAGCGAGGCTTCTTGCCACATACAAAATTGCAGATGACTACAACTTGATGGTAGCTGGATCATCACACAAAACCGAACAAATGGTAGGGCTTTTTGTAAAATTTGGAATCGATGATTGCGCTGATATTATGCCATTGAAAAATGTGTACAGAAGCCAAACACTACAATTAGCAGAATATATGGAAATACCAGGTGAGATTTTGCACCGTTCACCAAATCCGGATATTTTACCGGGCATAACGGATAAATATCAAGGCTATTTCGGAATGGACTACCAAAAAGTCGAATTAATTCTTTTGGGAATGCAAATGGAACTGAATGCTGATGAAATTGCCAGGCAACTTGAACTTGAAGATCAGACAGTAATCCAGATGTTGGAAATTGTTAATCTCAGTGAAAACTTCCGCAGCCACGCCCTGGCACCAGAGCTGAAATAGTATTTAGGTTGGGTGAGTTCTATCCATAGAGGACCGAGCGTGAACTTATGGGATTTTCAATTTTACGATTTCAAAATCTTGTGGGAGCTGGAACCAATCGATTTCAGTATCAAGACCAAAGATTTCCCTGATTTTTTAGAACCTTATAAAAAAGACCCAAGTAGCAGCGGTATCTGGTTTTCAGAAGTGATTTGTAAAAAGTAGAAAGTGAGGATAAGAATATGTAGGAATACCACATAAGAACTGAAACAGTAGGCACAAGTAAACCTGTGGCACTTTTCAGAACAGAGGGGCATATTATTGAACGTTATGAAGGTTTCGGCAACTGGACGAGAACATTTCCTTGGTCTGGTCAAATTCGGATGGATATATCAGGCATGGGAGACAGTCGGGCCCTGTGCTCAATTATCCCGCGAGAAAAAGTTTGCCATGTGATGGCATTTCTGTTTCCAGAAAATCCATATCCGAATGAAAAAGAGCTGGAATAAGATCGGCTCTATCTTAAGAAACAATAATGTACAGCGATGATTTGTTAGAACAAAGGTATACAACAAGCGATCCTATTGAGTTGACAGACTATTTTTCATATTGCATCTGGCTAGATATGGAAGGAAACGAGATCGGTGTGACTGTGAGTGTCGATGCCACCAATGATCTTCATTATGATATCCCAATATTTTCATGGAACAGGTACGTAGAGATTGTTTTACGTGCAGGTGATCACAAGAGTGTCACCGAAAAGTTCCGTGCTCGTTTGAAGAAGAAAAAAGCATCTACGATTTTGAAGCGGATCTAAACACGTTTGGAATCGCGTACCACAAAATATTATTCTGAAAATCTCACCTTCTTGGATGAATGGTCGCGGTATGATTCCCGCTCGATTTTCCATACGAAAACCAACTTATTAACAATATTTGACAAGTTTGCTTGGCATGTGTATAATACTAATACCAAGTGAACTTGGCAAAACGAAGGAGGTTTATCTTGAACAAAAATGATATTTTAGAAAAGAGTAGAAGAGAAAACAAGAATTTGGATCTGTATGAAAAAGAGGTTTCTCAAAAAGCCGGGAATATCTCCGCAGTGGTTGCAGCGATTTTAGCAACCATCTTCTACGTGATTCAAATCCTGGTCGGTTTAGGAGAAAACTACGGGCTATACGCTGTGGTTGCCTCAGTTCCGGCAACAGGCTATCTGATAAAAGCGATCCAGATGAAGCAAAGGAAAGATATTATCGCTGCAATCATTTTCATCATTGTTGCTTTGTCTTTTTCGGTATTTCACATCAACCAACTCATAACGACCTCTACCATTCTGTAAGCTTGAGGATGATATGAACGATGAGTTGGTGCTACGAAACAACTTGAAGCAAATAAGAAACCAAAAAGGGCTCTCCCAGGCTGACCTGGCAGAGCTCGTGGGGGTTTCCCGAAATACGATCAGTTCCATTGAAACCGGGCAGTACAGTCCCAGCGCAAAACTCGCTCTGACAATATGCATCGCCCTCGATGTAAAGTTTGAAGAGTTGTTTTACTTCGAATAACTCGTAAAAAAAATTTTCGTGCTCGAAAACATGTTACAAGTATTGTAATATAAAGTTATGTTTCCATTTCGAGATGTTCTGATCTCACTCAAACGTCAACTAAATCGAGAGGCTAATGTATCAGGTGGGCTAAAGCTGATTGCCTGGAATTTTTCTTTTGGACAAAACTGTAATCCAGTTACATGAATTAGTGGAGGAAAACATGAAAACGAAAACTGCTGAAGAAAATATTCTAATCAGCGGAGTTAAAGTAGTCCCTCTTTCACAGGGGAATAATGCGAAAGTCGAGGTCCTGGCAAAGGATGGCAATCTTGTGATTGACGAAATAGCAGACTATCAACCAATCCTGGCAGATGGCGAGTTGGAGTACTTCTAGAAACAAGAACCACCCTTACAGACTTTTGAAGAAGTAGATGATCAAGTTGTTTTGACAATTTCGAGTTACAAAAAAGACAGCAAACGCAATTTGATAATCTCAAATTTCTCTATTTTAAATATGTTATTATGAATAATAAAACCTACTTTTTACAGCTTTTTTACGGAGCAGATTTTTTTTACCGATCAGTAGATCAGTTTTTATCTACATCGTTCATTCATAATTTTTACACAAGGACTGACCCATGGCACAACCGATAATCCAGGTGGAGAATTTTCGAAAGACTTACGGTACTTTTGTGGCTGTTGACGATATAAGCTTTGATGTGAAGCCAGGAGAGATTTTTGGGCTGCTTGGACCGAACGGCGCTGGAAAAACCACGACGCTGGAATGTCTGGAAGGGCTGCGCACACCCACTTCAGGACAGCTGCGAGTAGCAGGGATCGATCCGTCGTCTAAACCACATAAACTGACCAATTTGATCGGCGTTCAGCTGCAGACAGGCGCATTGCCTGATAGCATCACCCCTGAAGAGGCAATCAAATTCTTCTGTGCTTATCACAATGTTCCTCCTCGCTTTGACCTGTTGTCAAGGCTGGGGTTAACAGAAAAGCGCAAGTCGCAATATCACAGCCTTTCAGCCGGGCAGCAACGCCGGTTGATGCTGGCACTGGCAATTGCTCATGATCCGCAGGTAGTCTTCCTGGATGAGCCAACAGCAGGATTGGATGTTGCTACGCGGGTGGAATTGCACAACATGGTAAGGGAATTAAAAAGCAAGGGTACCACGATCGTTTTGGCTACACACGATATGGCTGAAGCCGAAGAATTAGCTGACCGGGTGGCAATATTATTGCGGGGCAAGCTTGTGACCATCGGCACACCGCTTGAGATAACTGCGACAGGTAAAGGTCTCACAAAAATTTCGGTGCGTACAGAGAAGAGACGCCTTATGGCGGAAGACAACCACCTGCCTGGGGTCACTCAACACCATGTGAAGGATGAATATAGCATCTACCTAAGTGATGATATTGGTAGTACTCTGACAGCCATCATCGACAGAGTAGCCGCTCAGGGGGATTCACTGATCGACCTGCGTGTTGAACGCCCTACGCTAGAAGATCGTTTCCTCGAACTGACCAATGACGGAGAAGCCCAATGAACGCTTTCAAGAACCACTTTTCCTTTGAATTTTTGACTGGCATACGCAATCGCCAGTCACTGCTGATGAATTACCTGTTCCCATTGGGTTTTTACCTGGTCATGGGGCTTGTCATGACTGAGATCTTCCCCCTTTACCAGGAAATGCTTATTCCAGCAATGGTAACTTTTGCTGTCCTGGCTTCAACCTTGCTGGGGATTCCCGATCCACTGGTGTCTTCCCGTGAAAAAGGCATATTCCGCAACTATAAGATCAACGGCGTACCGTCACTTTCAATACTGTTAGTTCCAGCGCTAACAACCCTTGTGCACCTGGTAATTGTTATGCTGACCATCGCCATTTCCGCACCATTATTGTTCGACGCTCTTGTTCCGACCAATTGGATCAATTTTGTTATAGTATTTTTTGCGCTTGCATTTGCATGCATAGGGTTGAGTGTATTGATCGGGGTCATCTCGCCGAGCTCCCGAACGACGATCTTATGGTCACAGGCAATTTTCTTACCGTCGATGCTGCTCGGCGGGTTGACGATTCCCCACAATATGCTGCCCGGGATTGCACAGAAATTCGCGCAGCTGCTGCCTTCCACGCACGCAATGAACGCTTTCAACGGGTTGGCGATGGCCAGGGTCGCAGATTTTTCGCCATGGGGTTCGGTCGTGGTTCTGGTTTTCGGGGGATTGATGGCGTTTGGGTTGGCGCTGTATTTATTCAGCTGGGACAGCCATAATAGCACCCGCCGTGGTCATCCGCTGCTGGCGCTTTTGGCCTTGGTGCCATACGTGGTAGGAATATTCTTGTTGAAATAACCGAGACAGGATAACAAACATACAGTTCGGGATAGAAATTTAGTAGGGCGGGTCTTGGACCCGCCCTTCAAATCAAATCATGTTCCTTAATTAAAAATAAAGGGTATTAAAAATAGAGCTATCTCACCGGTTGATCACCTTACCATTTTTAATAACATAAACAGGTGCACGATGGTACCAAATGGCGTGATAGACATCCTCTTCATCCAAAACAACCAGATCGGCATTCCCACCAACAACCAACTCGTGTCCGGTAATTCCCAGAACCCTGGCTGCGGAAGTGGTGATCATATCGTAGAGCAGTTCCGTATCATCAAAGGTCAGCAGCTGCAGTAAATGACTGGCAAGGAAGGCGATCTGCAGCATATTATTTTCACCAAAGGGATAATAAGCATCCTGGATATCGTCCTGCCCGAGCGCGACAGGTACGCCTGCTGCGACGAGGTCCTTGACGCGCGCTGCCAGCGGACCGGTATGTGGATCAGACACCACACCCACGCCAGCTTTCTTGAGCAGGCTGACAAGCTTGCGGAAGTAATTTTCCGGGTAGAGCTCCATCGCGCGACAATGCTGGGCTGTCACACGACCCTGCCAACCCATGGCTATTGAATGTTTACAGAGCATTTCAAGGGTACGTTCTTCCATATCACCGACATCATCCAGCAGCATGGAGACCGGTTTATCAAACTCTTTGGCAAGCGAGCACATTGAATCAACGTGATCTTGTTCCTCTTCCTTGGTGAATTCGATCCAAGGAATCCCACCGACAACATCCGCACCCAATTCGAGTGCCTGGCGAACCAGTTCTTTTGCTCCTGGCTCACGGGCGACACCGTCCTGCGGGAAGGCGACGACTTGCAGTTCGAGGCGATCCTTATACTCTTCGCGCATTTTCAGAAGTGCTTTTACACCTTCCAACCTGGCTTTCGTGTCAACATCGGCAAATGCCCTGATATGAGTATTGCCGTATTTAATTGCCAAATCACAGGCTTTGCGAACGTTCGGGATAATCCAGGACTGGTCATAGGAAGATTTGAAATCCGCGGCACGCTCAATGCCAGTCATAGCTCCGCCCATTCCTCCACCGGTGTATTCTTTGAGTGCTTCTTCGCCTGCCATTTGCAGTGTGTAAACTTTATCAAGGTGCAGGTGACCGTTGACGAACGATTCGGTAACAAGCCCGCCTTGCGCGTCAATATCTTGGTTGGAATCGCCAGTGACATCCTCGCCGATCGCAATGATTTTGCCGTTTTGGATAGCAATGTTTACTTTGTTTTGATTTTTTCGGGTTTTAGCGTTTTTGATTAACAGATCGTACATTTTTCCGCCTTCTCAGTAATTTTTTATGTAAAAACCTTGCCACAAACAAAAGAATTTTTGACTAAAGAGAAAGCTCTCTTGCTTTGAATGAGCAGGAGAGCTTTCTTTTCAATGATTGACCAGGTCAAATCACATGTTTTTCGCGTAATTCGGCAATTTGTTCGGCAGTATAACCCAGGTATTTCTCCAGCAGTCTTTCGGTGTCTGCGCTGAGCACTGGCGCAGGCTGCTGTATCTCACCAGGTGTGCGGCTTAGCTTGATCGGAATACCCGGGATACGGGTCTCGCCTGCCACTGGATGGTCAACTTCGACAATCATATCGCGGGCGACAACCTGCTCGTTCGTTACGACTTTATCGACTGTGTTTATCGGACCACTGGGAACGCCGGCTTCCACAAAAATATCCTGCCATTCTTCTGCGGTTTTGTTCATGAACTTCTCAGCCAAAATCGGTTTGAGGGATTCATAGTTCTCATACCGCATTGGATTAGTGGCGAAGCATGGTTCACAGGCAATGTCAAGACCCAATAATTCACATAAGGTTGACCATAGTCGGTCATTCCCTGCTGCAACCATGATAGGGCTTGTCTTGGTCTCGAAAGTCTCAAAAGGTACAATCGAGGGATGGCGATTTCCGATTGGGGTGGGAACTTCGCCAGTGAATTCATAGCGCGAAATAGCATTCTCGAGAATGGCAACTTGACAATCGAGCATCGCTACGTCCACCAACTGTCCCAAACCAGAGGTCTCGCGTTCGTGCAGCGCAGCCAGAATACCGATGGCGCTGAACAGACCAGCTGTGATATCGCCGATGGAAGTACCAACTCGTGTTGGCATGCCACCTTCCTGACCGGTGATGCTCATGATCCCGCCCATTGCCTGCACGACAGCGTCATATGCCGGACGCTGGCTGTAAGGTCCGGTCTGACCGAAACCTGTTGAAGCGGCGTAGATCAAGCGGGGGTTGATCTCTTTGAGAACATCATAGCCCAAACCCAATCTCTCCATCGTTCCCGGGCGAAAATTTTCAACCAAAACATCGACCTGTTTGACCAGCTCTTTGAGGATCTCTTTGCCCTCTGGAGTTTTCAGGTTGAGGGTAAGGCTTTGTTTGTTGCGATTAAGACTCATGAAATAAGCGCTTTCGCCATTCTTGTAGGGACCATAAGCCCTGGCATCGTCTCCCTTTCCGGGTTGTTCGATTTTAATGATCTCAGCACCAAGGTCCGCCAGCAACATGGTTGCGTAAGGTCCTGCCAATACACGGGTTAGATCCAATACTTTAATATTTGATAATGCGCCCATTTCGTCCTCCAGTTTTCTAATTAACAATACAAGATTTCAGAGTCCCTTCCAAAAAAGGGACTCTGAAGATTTTTGTGTTTTTTACTCGACTTCGTCGATTGCGATACAACGACAGAAAGCACTTTCGCCGTATTGGAATTTCCAGGGGAGTGTGCCCAAAATCAGGCGCTTGTTCAAAACTTTATCAATTTCGCCGCCGATGTTTTCGACGTGAATAATTTCCCAGGGTTTGATGAAGACCTTGAGGTGCATAGCCTGGTAAACCTCTGGCCATGGGTACATCTCGTTCAGACCTTTGCCATAGCGTTTTTTCATGTAAGCATCGCAAGCCTGAGCTTCGGCAGGTTCCCAATCGCGGATCTTGGTGTTCATAGGGTGATCAGCGGAACCGCAGTCAACAGCGATGTGCTTGATTTCCATCTCTTTGATCCAGTCAATGAAATCCATTGAAGGACCTGGGTGGCGGAGCATATAGCGGCGTTCGTTAGCTTCAGGCTGATCGAAACCATACTTGTGGTAACCAGTATTGATGTAGAGGATATCGCCCTTCTTGACTTCTACACGGTCCATAATATCCTGTGGGGTGTAGATGGACCAGTCTTCAGCGATGTCAGAAAGATCTACGACTACGCCTGGACCCATCAGTTTGTCCATTTCGAGGGAAGCAATATCGCGACCGGCGGTGTCAAAGTGCAGTGGACCGTCAAGGTGGGTACCGACATGGTTGGATGTGGTTATGAGCATGCCATTAGCGCCGTTTGGGCTGAGGCGTTTGAAAAACTTTACTTGGAGTGGCTCATAGGTCGGCCACGGTGGGGTGAGATGGCTCGTGTTCTGAGTCAGGTCGTATACTTTCATTTTGTCCCAATTTTTAATCATCATTCCTCCAATAGTCTATTCTTCCAGGAGACCTTCGTCATCCAGGAGTGTTACATACGCTTCTAAAGCTTGTTCAAAGCAAGCCATGGGTGGGTGCACAACACCCGCACCTACCTGACCAACGCCAGCTTCTTTACTGGCTATACCTGTATTGATCACTGGCAAGGTCTGAGATTCGATCACCTTGCGAATATCAATACCAGTCGGTGATCCTCTGAAATTCATCGTGGGCAACTTGTACGATTTGCTTTCTTCAGTTGTGATCTCGTACATACTGGTGGTGTAGCGCACTGCATCTTTGGGCGTGCCACCAACAAACTGAACAATGGCGGGAGCGGTTGCCATTGAAAAACCACCCAAACCGAGCGTCTCGGTGATGCAGGAATCGCCGATATCCGGATTGGCATCTTTCATCGAGAAACCGGGGAAATACAAACCATCGACAATTTCTGCCGGGGCAGTGAACCAACGATTGCCAAGGCCAGCAACGCGAATACCAAACTCAGTACCATTACGAGCCATGGTATAGACGATGGTTGAGTGCTTAACCTCACCAGCAGGTTCCAGAGTAGCTTTCGCTGCCGGCATGGATAGATTCAGGGCGGTGTGATCATTACTGTTCAGGAATTCAAGTACAGCAACTTTATCTGCTTCGCTGAATGACGTTTTAACAATGCTGGGAGCGATCTCGCGGATTAAAAGTGATGTAGCAGCTTTGTTGCGGTTGTGAACCTCATCACCCATCTGCAGTGCCTGGGCGATCAGGACCTTCAGATCGATAGGACCATGAATTTCAATGGTTTCTTTCAAGACTGGATAGAGTACTTTCTCCATCCACTGAAGGCGTTCAATCACCTCTGGACCGTAAGCGCCCATGCGCATCACCTTGCCGAGGCCTTCGTTCAAGGTGCAATAGGCACGGTTGCCATAGGCTTTGTTTTCCACGATCCATACCGGCATTTTTGAAGTGACGACACCCGCCATGGGACCGACTGCATCGTGATGATGACAGGGATCGTAGTGCAGTTTACCTGAAGCGGCGTATTCAGCAGCTTCTTCTGGGGTGGAAGCCAGACCTTCGTAGAGCACTCCAGCCATGACCGCACCTCTTAGCGGACCAGACATCTTATTCCAGCTGATCGGAGGACCAGCATGGAGGAAGAGGTCTTTTGCCATACCCGGGATGACCTCTCCAGCTATCCCAAGACCGATCAGTGTCGGTTGACCATTCTGGATGATCTCCAAGGCTTCCTTATTGGCATTATCAATTATGTTTTGCAAATTACTTTCTCCTTTCCTATGATTCCTTAATTAGATTTATTCAATTTGCCCAGCAAATCCATCATCTTCTTCTTGCCGCCTGCTTTAGGCTTCCAGTTGACCTGAATTGCTGAAACATCCTGGGATTTTACGTCATTATAGAAGGACTTCAACCCCATATTGACAACTTTGAGTTCCTTTTTAAAGAGGTCATTCACTGACATCTTAGACTCCTTTCATCATTCGTTGCATCACCTTATCGGTGAGGCGGACTGCTTGAGCGTTTGAAGGCATCACGATTATGCCTTCAGCTTCCAACGTGGAGATCGATTTGTTGAGATCTTGCCGATCCAGATCGGTGCCACAAACAGAAGCAATGACGATCACATCTTTATTTTCTTTTGCGAGCCTGGTTCTGATTTCACGGACCGAATCAGCCACTGCTCCAGCCGGGTCGACGTATGAGCCAAAACCAAGCACGACATCCACCAGGATCACGGCTGTATGTCCATCAACATGCGACTCGAAAAACTCGGTGCGGGTCTGCGGATCGATCATTGGATGCGGTCTGCCGCGGGTAAATTCATCTTCGCCCAAATCGAGGCAGATGTGTCCGCGACCGCCTGGCAGGTTTTGGATTGCCATTTCCGGAGTGAGCGGAATGTTGGAATAGATTTGATAGTGATCGCCCAACAGTTTCATCGCTTCATCAGCAAGTGTGCCCCCAGTGAAGAGTGCACGCAGTTCCGTCTGATCGCTCATTAATTTGGCAACAACGTTTTCGACCATCTGGTCGACCTCTGCTTCAGGCACTGAGAAACCAGTAAAATCCTTCACCGGTTGCCCATTCAGCACACTAACTGCTTTCTGAGCAGCATCTTCAAGGCTGATGCAAGCAACTGCACCTGATGCTTCGATCGCAGCCCGGTCACCGCCGATGAAATCGATAACGACTGGTTTGGGGCTGTTTTTCGCAATGGTATAGATTTTTTCAGCAACCGACGGAAATGGTGGTTTGGAGATCAGAACAATCACTTCTGTCTCGGGGTCAGCGATCAAAGCCTCAAAGCTCTGGATCATCATCAAGCCGCCAATTTGCTCCTTGAGATCGCGGCCGCCGGTGCCAATCACCTGCGAAAGGCCGCCACCAAGTCGGTGGACCTGGACAGTCACTTCCTGAGTGCCGGTACCTGAAGCTCCGACAACACCAATTTTTCCACGGCGAACAGCATTGGCGAAGCACAGGGGTACACCGTTGATGATCGCAGTCCCGCAGTCAGGACCCATCATTAGCAGTCCTTTTTCGACGGCCTTCTGTTTAAGGCGCAGCTCTTCTTCCACTGAGACATTGTCTGAAAACAGCATCACGTGTAAGCCAGCATCCAAGGCTTCTTCCACCTCGGCTGCTGCAAACTGACCCGGTAAGGATACCAGGACCATGTTGGCGCCAGGCATATTTTGAACGGCAGCCCTCAATGACGGCGGCATATAATCTTCATTTTCAGAAGTATCCGCACCTTTATTGAGGTAATCGTTGAACGCCTGTTCAATCGCCTCCATGGAGGTTTTTGTTTCATCAAATCTTGCAGCGATGAAAAGATCGTTCACGGTCAGGGTATCAAAATCGCTGGTTGCGAGGTTGAGGTCCCTGGCAAGGTTCAGGTTGAGATCAGTTCCCATCCCAACCAAAACATCCTCAACACCTGCAATTTTCTGCAACTCTCGCGAAAGCAGCAAGAGTGTGGCAGAGTCGTAATAGGCATTTCTTTTAACAATTGTTTGTAAGCTCATATTAATGGCATGGACTTTGGCTGGTTAGGCTAAAGCCCATACTTCCTCTCCTTCCTTTATATAGACTGTATTAACGTGTTGATACCAACCCAGTGCGCAGACCAGCCCAAGCAAAAAATCGGCACCAGATGTGGCTCCATATTGGATCACCTGGCTAGCATAAACAACTGGGGTTTCATAATTATTGAATAAGCAAGCTCGAAGCAAGTTTTGATGGCTGCTGCTTACTTTACCGTTCGCAGCATGCCTTAGCATCATTGCACTGATGAGTGGGCTTTGCTTTATTGCTTTTTTGGCAACAGTATGGTTGAAATGGCTTACCCATGGAAAGTGAACAGGGTGTAATGCTTCTGCAACTTTGAAAACGAGCAGATATGCCATCAGGAAGTCGTCACAAGAAGGGGTTGAGCCCATGCCAAAGCCAACCAGTTTATCCGTCAATGCAAGTGCGCCTTCCCAATCTGATGCCATAATTGCTGTCGTGAATTTTTCCAAATCAGCCCCGATGTAGCGGCTGTAGAGGTTGTCGTTTGCAGGTTCGGTGTCTGTTTGGTTGTTGGTTAAGCGATTCAAAAGTGGCAGCAAGCCCACACCTGGCTGCTTTTCCAGCCAGGTCAACAATTCAGTTCTTTTCTGACTCAGTGCATCAACTGAAAGTGTTTCTTCATCTGACAGGAGGTCGGTATCCCAAATTTGCGCTTCGCACAAATCTATTTGAATCTCACTATTCAGTACGGTGAGATTCTCCGGGTTCAAAATTACTTTATCATCAGATTTAAACAATCTCATAAGGCTTTCACTGCAATCGATCGCTATTCCCATTGGCGGGATTTCATCGTGACTGGTGATCGTGATCAGATCATCGTCGCCAACGATCAGGTTGGCTGCATGATGATAAAGCGAATGCGATCGTGCCACCTGCCCCTCATGCTCGCTGAGGAAACTGACCAGGTCATCGGCTACGAAGAGAGCTGTCAATTGTTTCATATTAACCATTGACCTCCCTGATTTTCAGAGCCAATTGGATCGTAAATGCAGTTTCAGGATCCTTCAGGTCAATTTTCAACGTGTCGCGGATGCGGTTGATGCGGTAGATGACAGTGTTGTAGTGGGTGTATAAAACCTCAGAGATCTTGCGTAAATTGCCTCCGTGTTCGAAATAAGCCTCCACGGTTTCGAGCAATTTACCATCATGTTCCTCATCGTACTTAATGAAAGGTTCCAACACCTCATTGGCATAATCAACCAGGTTCCCCCGCAATTCCGGGATGCCAAACAAACGGCTGATGCCCATTTCTTCATAGAATCTGTAGTGCTGGCGATTCTTTTGCGGGCCACCCATCAAAATCCGAACTACCTGCTTGGCTTCCTGGAGACTCTCACCAAGTTTGTCATAACCGGGATATGCTTGCCCCACACCCACATAACAGTAATTAGCAACATTTAACTCTTTGGCTACTTCCAATAACAAGTAGATAAAGTGTTTGGTTTGCATTGCACGGGTTTCTGTGCTCAGGTTTTGATCAAACTCGAGCAAGAAGTAAATACCATCAGGTTTGGTTGCTGAAATATACCGGGTGGATGCTTCCCGTTGGACCCGGCTGAGAATTCCTGTCAGGACCAGGCTCGTTTCCTGGATTCTACGGTTACGTAATAGAGCCGAACGGTTCTTTTCATCATATTCCAACCTGAGGACAACACATTGGTGATGAAGTGTTGGGGTAAAGCCATAGTATTCAGCGTCCATAATCGCCCTGGCTTGTGATTCAGGCTGATCGCTTAGCAAGAGTTCCAAAAAATTGGTGCGGTGAACATTTTCTCTCTGCATGACCGTCATACGGGTGACGATATGGAGCGCGATCAGAGAAGTAGCGGACTCTATCACGAACAAGTCGCTCTTATTGATACAATCGTGGATATCCCAAATATAGATGAAGCCATAAAGGTTCTCATCAAAATAGATCGGAATGGTGTAACGCTGCACTTTCTCGCCGTCAACCAGGTCATAACTAGTACGGATCTCGGTCAATCCCGGGTCTGTGAGGATACTCATAGATGGTGCAGACGCCGGCACAACATGACCCAGAATGGCTTCCCATTTCGGATCGCTAGATCGAAAAACGAAGCTTTTATGCACCTGATCGGAGATCATTGTCGGGCAACTGACAACCTGGCTGACCAGATCAGCAAATTCTTCCATGCCTCCCCGCCTTAGCATGATTTCTTTAATCTGGTTGTTAAAGCCGTTGATCTTTTCGAGCAAACGGGTTTGTTCACCAATAATGTATGAGAATATCTCTTTCATCAAATCGCCATAAGATACACCTTGAGGGATTTTGATGATCGGAAAGCCAAGTTGGTTGGCGGTCTGGAGTACGCTTTCTGGCAGTTTTTCGATATAGCGTTTCACCTTAATGCCCATACCGCAGACCCCTCGTTCAACCAATGACGGGATAAGGGTGTTGAATGCATCCAAATTGGCGGCAAAGGAAAAAGCCGTGGTCAGAAGTAGCTCACCAGAGCGTACCCAGTCGAGAATATCCGGTACTTCCATCACGTTCACGGAGGTTATTACGTTGTCCATCCCCGTCTCGCCGGCGATAATCTCAGCCCCAGCCAGCAATTCGATGTTGAGGATGTCACGTAAACGAACTTTCAGTGCTTTTTGCATAGGTCGTTTCTCATCCTGCTGCATATTGTACTCAAAGTTTACCACAACTTCATTGTGAAACAGGGACAATAAGTTATAAAAATTTAGCGATATTCTGTTAATTCTTAACAACAGCCGTGCGGTCAAAAATCTGTAAAATTCACTTACCTTTCTAAATGTTGAGGTTACAATATGGCTATGCTGGAATTGGATATCACTACCTATCATCAAGCCCTCCTTGATCGCCAGCTTACATCTGAGCAACTGGTCACTTTCTATCTCGACCGGATTCAACGGTTTGATTGTGCATTATCGAGCATTATTTCTATTAACTCTGACGCGATCGAACTTGCACGTAAATATGATGAAGCACTGCGAGATACAGGAAAATTATGCGGGAGCTTACATGGCATCCCGGTTCTCATTAAAGACAACATCGAAACAAAAGAACTGCCCACCACAGCTGGGAGCTTGAGCCTGGAAGGTTTTTCGACTGGTAAAGACGCTGATCTGGTCAAGCGCCTGAAAAAAGCCGGGGCGATCATCCTGGCCAAAACCAACTTGCATGAATTTGCCATTTGGGGCGAGTCGATCAGTTCGATCAAAGGTCAAACCTTAAATCCTTATGACCTGACTCGCACTCCAGGAGGTTCAAGCGGAGGTACTGGTGCAGCCCTGGCAGCGAATTTTGGCATGGTAGGCATCGGAACAGATACCATCAATTCGATCCGCTCCCCATCCAGCGCCAACAACCTGGTAGGGATACGCCCGACGGTTGGATTGGTCAGCGCTGAGGGCATAGTGCCTTACTCACTCACCCAGGATACCGCCGGACCGATGGCACGAACATTGGCCGATGCTGTTGCCGTCCTAAAGGTAATTTCGGTTCGAGACCTACCTGAGGTCAGTCTATCTGGTTATCCAAGAATTGGTGTCCTCAAATCCTTTTTTGGGTCAGAACCGATCAACGAAGAAGTCAATTGCGTTATGGCGAAAGCTCTCACTGAATTGAAGACTTCCGGCATGACCCTTGTCGATATCGATGACAACGTCAGCATTGATCAGCTTGTTTCTAAGGTCAGTGTGCATCTGTACGAACTGAAAGCGCACCTGAATGGTTATCTTGAGAGAGTCGGTGCACCTTACCCAAGCATTGATGCCATTTTAGAGAGCGGCTTGCATCATCCTGGCATTAAAGACAACCTGGTCCTCACAAATCACCTGGATATCGGCTCACAAGAGTACGCAGACCGAATGGAAAAACGAACCAAGCTTCAAGCTCAGATTCGCTCTCTATTTAGAGATCATCAGCTGGACGCGCTGGTTTTTCCACACCAGCAGCGCTTGGTTTGTCAGGTTGGTGGATCCCAGATCCAACGCAATGGTGCGCTTTCGGCTATCACCGGATTCCCTTCGATTTGCCAACCAGCCGGCTTCTCCACACCTACAACAGATGCTCCCATCGGCGTACCAATTGGTTTTGAGCTGCTTGGTTTACCAGATACTGAGCCTCTGCTGATTGAGATTAGCACGATTTATCAAGAACAATTCTCCAAACGCCGTCCTCCGATCGAGGCGAATTGGCGTTGTGATGTTTTATAAATAGAGTTGAAGGAAGAACGTGATAATTGTTAATTTTTTACAAGCGGATATTTTTTACGTTATGTTAAAATAATGACCGAGAGAAACTTTTTAAACAACATGAATGCAAATTTCGCAAAACAAATTTACCGTGATTTCAAGACTCTTTTAAAAAAATAAAAGGTAAAAAGGAGGCTTTTATGCTAAGTAGATTTCAATACTTCAAGCCCCACAACCTCAATGAAGCAGTTCAATATCTTGACAAGGAAGCAAATTCTTTTGTCCTCGCTGGTGGCACTGACCTAATGATTCTGCTGCGCAGAAACGTTATCAATGCTGAACACATCGTCGACATCAAGGCACTTCCTGAAACCGGCGTCTTCGAATATACAGAAGGCACTGGTTTGAAGATCGGCGCTGCGGTTGTGGTAAATCGTGTGGTTGATTCGGAAGTTGTCAACTCCAGGTATCGTGCGCTCCATCAAGCGGCGGCATCTCTGGCATCTTTCCAGTTACGCAACCGCGCCACGGTAGTCGGAAACATCTGTAACGCATCCCCAGGGGCAGATTTACCCCCTGCTCTGCTGGTTTACGACGCCGTAGTCAATATTGCTGGTCCCCAGGGGACTCGGCAAGTGCCGCTGCATCAATTCTTCACTGGTGTGAAACGTACAGTTTTGCAGCACGGTGAACTGGTTGTTTCGGTTGAATTGCCTGAGTCAGGCGAAGGCGATAAGAGTATCTATTTGCGCCAAGCCAGACTGCGCGGCCACGACCTGGCAACTGTTGGTGTCGCCGCCCGTGTCAAACCGGATGGTAAAGTTGCCATCGGTATTGCTGCCGTCGCCCCCACACCGCTGCGTTTGTTTGCTCTCGAAGATCAAATCAACGCTCGCGGACTTTCACAGGAAACTATCGAATGGGCAGCAGAAGAAGTTAAAGAGCACATCCACCCTATCACTGATGTTCGCTCCTCAGCAGCATACCGCCTGCAAATGGCATCGGTTTTGCTTAAGCGCTGTCTGCTCGCTCTTATTGCCAAGGAGGATTAAGCATGGACAATAATAAAGATTGCTCTATGTACACCGAACATGTTGATTCAGGTAAGCGCAAAGTGACCCTGAGTTTAACAGTGAACGGTCACCAGGTTGTTCGCGATGTTGATCCCAGTATGTCGCTGCTTCACTTCCTGCGGGACAACATAAAGTTGTTCGGGACCAAAGAAGCTTGTGGCGAAGGGGAGTGCGGTGCCTGCACAATCATTATGAACGGGAAAGCCGTAACCTCATGTATCGTCTTGGCAGTCGAAGCCGAAGGTGCACAGATCACCACAGTTGAAGGTCTGGCAAAAGATGGGAAACTTAGCATTCTGCAAGAAGAATTCATCAGTGAAGATGCTCTTCAATGCGGATACTGCACCCCTGGTTTTCTGATGTCAGCACGTGCTTTACTGGATTCAAACCCGAATCCCTCTGACGAAGAGATTGTCGAAGTCTTAAGCGGCAACCTTTGCCGCTGCACCGGCTACATACCGATTCTTAATGCCGTTAAACGCACGATAGAACGTGAACAAAAGGAGTTGGGAAGATAATGGCAAAGGCAGAGTATAAATCAAAATACAAACGAGTCGGTCAGCGTTATGACCGCAAAGATGCCCGCGAGAAAGTAACCGGGCAGGCTGTTTATACCTACGACTTGGAATTGCCCGGCATGCTTTACGCCAGGTGCCTTCTCTCCCCGTACGCCCGCGCTAAGATCGTATCAATTGATACATCCAAAGCCAAAGCATTACCGGGTGTTCGCGCGATCCTGACCGGTGAGGATTCCGATATCCTGGTTGGCCTCTACATGCAGGACAAGCGCGTTTTGTCCCGTGGCGTGACCCGTTACCAGGGTGATGTGGTTGCCGCTGTCGCCGCAGAAGATGAAGAAACTGCTGAACGGGCAATTTCACTGATCGACGTAGTATACGAACCGCTGGAACCAGTGCATGATGTTGACGAAGCCTTGGAAGGCAAGATTCTGGTCCACGAAGACATTAATGAACTCAAGCATTATGTCGGTGTCTTCTTCCCTCAGAAAGACTCGAACATTGCCAGTTGGAACAAAAGTAAAAAAGGCGACCTCGAGAAGGCTTTTGCTGAATCCGATCTGGTCGTCGAGAATGATTTCTCACTCCCAGCTGTCGCTCATGTCCCCATGGAAACCCATGTGTCCATCGTCCAGGCTGACCCATTCTCCAACAAGATCAAAATCTGGTCTTCCGCTCAGTCACCTTTCGCTATTCGTCAGATCATGGCTGATAGCTTCGGTGTGAGTGAGTCGGATGTGGAAGTTCACATTCCCTACGTTGGCGGTGGGTTTGGCGGCAAAGCGGGTATCCACCTGGAACCACTGGCCACTTTGCTCTCAAAAGCCGCTGGCGGTTTGCCAGTAAAAGTGCGCGCAACACGTGAACAAGAGTTCAACCAACTGCCGACCCGTGCCGGTATGCGCGGAAGAATCAAGACTGCAGCTAATAAAGATGGCAAGATCACAGCTATGCAGGCTGTGTATGACTGGGATAGCGGCGCTTACGCAGATTACGGCGTAAACGTTGGAAAGACCGCCGTTTACTCTGGTATCGGGCCTTATTCCATTGAGAATGCTTGCATCGATTCGAAAACCATTTACACGAACAAAGTCTTCAGCACCGCTTATCGTGGTTTTGGTCACCTCGAAACCCACTGGTCCATTGAACGCCAGATAGACATCCTTTCCCAAAAACTTGGCATTGATCCTTACGAGTTCCGTATGATGAACCTGTTGGAACCTGGGGACAAGACCATGAGTGGCGAGGTCATTACTGAAAGCTCTGGCAACCCCAAGGAATGTTTGACCGCCGTAGTCAAAGAAATCGGGTGGACTGGTCGCAAAACTGAAGAAGAGCGCCAGCGCGAATGGAAGACCGGTAAAGTCCGCGGTAAAGGCTTTGCTATGCTGCAAAAAGCACCTGCCATGCCCGCCAATACTGCTACATCTGTCGTCATGCAGATGAACGGTGACGGCCACGTCAAGATGATGATCGGTGCGGTTGATATGGGTCAGGGCGCTATCACTGCCTTATCACAGATCGCAGCCCAAGAGTTGGACATGCCGATTGAAGATATCGAAATCTCAGCACAAATCGACACCCGATCCAATCCTTATGACTGGAACACCGTTGCATCGAAATTGACCTTCCTTGGTGGTAACGCAGTGGTCAAAGCCAGCCACGAATTGCTTCATAAAATGAAAGTGATTGCCGGTCAGGTACTGCGCACTGATCCTGAAAATCTGCTCCATGCCAACGGCGAGATCTACCATCCGCATAACCCCAATCGCCGCCTGAGCTACAAAGATATTGCTCTTGGTTATATGTACCCGGATGGCTCTGGCATAGGCGGACCATTGATCGCCAGCGGTAGTGTAGTTGCCGATGGTCTTACCAATCTGCACCCCGAAACTGGTCAAGGTAATCCTGCCGCTGTATGGACCTTTGGTGCCCATGCCGTGGAAATCGAAGTGGATGTAGAGACCGGGAGTGTAACTGTTCTCAAGGTCGCTTCTGCCTTTGATGTCGGTCAGGTTATCAACGAAAAACTGATCTACGGTCAGATTTGCGGTGGTGTACTGCAGGGTCTTGGTTCAGCACTGTTGGAAGGCTACAAGTTCAATAAAGACGAAAAACTGATGAATCCTTCCTTTACTGACAATAAGATCCCGACCATGAAGGACATGCCAGTAGAGATTGTCCCGATCTATATCGAGAATCCACAGCACAATGGTCCTTTAGGCGCTCGTGGTGTCGGCGAACACCCAATGATTTCTGTCCCCTCGGCAATTGGCAATGCAGTATACGATGCCCTGGGAATTAACTTCCACGTCTTGCCACTTTCACCAGAAGCAATTGTTCTGGGCATTCAAAGCGGAAAAAAGTCAATCCTGTGCACTGATGTCGATTGCCTGCCTGGGCGTCTGTAAACATCAGACTGAAAAGTTAACTAACTAAACTCATCATCACTCAAAATCGCCTTGCGTTCAATTGAACGCAAGGCGATGGAAGGAAAGGAGGGAATATCGAATAAAAGGTTTGCCATGATTTTTTTTACAGCATTATTTATTTATTAAATCTAAAGGAGAAAAATAATAATGAACTGGTTCACAAAAGCTGACAGTGATATTGGTTACCTTCCGGATGAGACTCCCCCATTCTGGAAGATGTTGCTCTATGCTGTCCAGCAAGTTATCGTCATGTTCCCCGCTACCATTACAGTAGCTCTGATCACCAAATTCCATATTTCCACCACCATTTTCGCCAGTGGTTTTGCCACCCTTTGTTTCATTTTAGTTACCAAAGGCAAAATCCCTCTGTACTATGGCTCCAGCTTCTCTTATATTGGCGCCATCGTCGGCTTGGTTGGAGCAGATTACTTAGCTAGTGTTGCAATTCTGCCAGACGAATGGATCAAGATCGTTACCTTCGGTATCGTGATGTCTGGTTTGATCTCAATTGCTGCTGGCTTCCTTGTCAATAAACTTGGCAAAGAAGTGATCGAAAAATGGCTTCCACCAACAATCACCGGTCCTATCGCGATGGTTATTGGTTTGACCCTGGCTGGCAATGCCTTGGGTGATGCAGCTCCCGCTGTTGCAGGTCCTCTGTTCGTTGACAACCTGGCATGGGTCGTTTCCCTGGTCACTTTGATCGCTACAATTCTGTTCTCGGTTTACCTGAGGGGCTTCCTTTCACAACTGCCTCTGTTCCTCGGTATGATCGTCGGCATTGTGACCGCTGCCATTCTTGGTGGAATCACAGGTGTTGACCTGTTCCGCCAGCTCCCCGAAGCAGTAGCCACCAATGGTCTCTTTGCTCTGCCCCACTTCACGGTTCCGACTATCCACTGGGGAGCTGCCCTGGCCATTATGCCAGTCGCACTCGCCACGATTCCGGAATCCACAGCACACATCTATCAACTGGATGTTTATATCAATGACCTGGCAAAGAAGCGCAACACTGAGAAGAAATACGACCTCGCTGGCCGCCTTGGCAGCAACCTGATCGGTGACGGTCTTGGTGATATTGTCGCCGGTTTCATGGGCGGTCCTGCTGGAACCAACTACGGTGAAAACATCAGCACCATGGCAATTACCCGTGTGTTCTCAGTACCGGTACTGATCACCGCAGCAATTTTTGCCATGATCATTGCCTGCTTCACCCCATTAGTGAACGCCATCTATTCGATCCCCCTGAGTGTTATTGGTGGTTTGGAAATCTACCTGTTCGGCGCCATCGCTGCCCAGGGTATCGCCATCATGATCGACAAGCAGGTTGATATGTTCAGCGCTAAAAACATCGCTGTCATCGCTACCATCATGGTCATCGCCGTTGGTGGACAATATAAATTCGGCGGTATGATCCCCTTCTTCGGTGCACAGCTGCCCGCGCTTGCTACCGCCTCCATCTTCGGTATTGTTTTGAACGCCCTGCTGAGCATCCGCAAGAAAAAAGAAGCTTAATCATTAGTACTATTCTTTAGAGTCATCAACTGACTCAAGGAGCTGGTCATAAGACCAGCTCCTATTTTTTAACAATTACCTAAATATCTTAGTAAGAGGGAAGTTATTTGATTATCGAGCCCCACTAATTTCTATTTACCTATATTGGCAGCAACCAGCCTGCCGACTGAATTACCTGCAAATTGACAGAAGGTAGGATCATGCCAACCACCCCATGCCCTTAGCATAATTACGCTCTGGTTTTGGACAAAACAATTTCCTCAAGTTTCGCTGTAGTTGCTTTCCGCTATTAACTCGTCATTCACCTAAGGTCACGACAACCTTGACTTCCTTTATTCCCGTCGGTGGTATCGGAATAACACAACCTTCTATCGGTTGGCCATCTACAGAAATGTGCACAAGATTGCCTGTACTTTTTCGTTCGACCTGAATGTCGTATGTTACCCCTCTGAAATTCCTCCTGGCTGAAAAACCTGACCAACTCTCAGGAATGACCGGACACACCGATAACCCTCGATAGGTGGGTTTAATGCCAAGAATGTGCTGCGTAATGGCAACATAATTCCAGCTGGCCGTTCCGGTCAGCCAGGAGTTTTTGGCTTCTCCATGAGTGGGTGCTTCTTTGCCAGCTATGGTTTGGGCATAAACATACGGTTCACAGCGATGTATTTCGCTGATCGCTTCCCGCGCAGAAGGGTTGATGCGTTTATAGTAGTCAAAAGCTTGGTCTCCGCGACCAATCTTGGTTTCTGCGATCATGACCCAGGGGTTTGAATGGCAGAATACGCTGCCATTTTCTTTATATCCAGGCGGATAAGAGGAAATCTCGCCCAAATGCAGTTGATAACTGGTGAAAGATGGACTTAACACAACTATGCCATGTGGGGTTGCCAGGTGTGTTTTCACTGCATCAAGCGCTTGTCGCGCTTTACCATCTGCAACACCCAACCCAGACATTACACATATGCCCTGGGGTTCGATAAAGATCTTGCCTTCCTCATTCAAATGTGAACCGAGGGGTCTGCTATAAGCATCATAGGCTCGCCTGAACCATTCACCGTCCCATCCCGCTTCCCAAACAGTTTTCTCCATCTGAGTAGCCTTTTCTTCATAAAAAACAGGTGGATTTAACGTGAAGGACTTACCAGAAGAACCTGGTGAGTAGAGCTCCTCCAATTGAGCCATTTCCTCACAGGACATAACGAACAACCCTGCGATCATGACGCTTTCAGCAGTCTTTCCATCCCCGTTGGTCGTGGTCTGAAAGGATTGTCCAGGAGTATCCGAGAAGCAGTTCAAATTCAGGCAGTCATTCCAGTCTGCCCGCCCGATTAATGGCAAGTCGTGCGGTCCAAGCCGATCAATCGTGTACTGAACAGCGCGCTGAAGGTGGTCAAAGAGCGGCATTTCAGTACCCAATTGGTTTTCATAAGGCACCAGTTCATCGAGTATTGAAAGATCTCCGGTCTCTTTGACATAAGCAGCTGTTGCCAGAACCAACCAATGAGGGTCATCATTGAAACCGGAGCCAATGTCATTGTTACCACGCTTGGTAAGAGGTTGATACTGGTGGTAAGCTCCACCATTTTCCAATTGGGTGGCAGCGAGGTCAAGCAGTCTTTCACGTGCTCTTTCAGGCACCATGTGTACAAACCCCAGCAAATCCTGTGTTGAATCCCTGAAACCCATACCGCGCCCAATGCCACTTTCAAAATAAGAGGCTGAGCGGCTCATGTTGAAGGTGATCATACACTGGTAAGCATTCCAGATATTGACCATGCGGTTCGTATCGATATCTGGAGTGGAAACATTGAATATACCTAACAGATTTTGCCAATATCCCTTCAATTCTAGAAATGCCTTGTCGATACGTTCATGTGAAAGAAACTCACGAATTACAGGCAAAACCGTTGTTTTGTTGATGGTGGTTGAGCCTTGCGGGTCAAATTTCTCACCCACAGGATTCTCATGATAACCAAGCAAAAAGATCACTCGTTTGCTTTCGCCAGGTTCAAGGAGGAGCGTAAGGTGGTGTGAGCCAATTGGTTGCCAGCCATGAGCGATAGATTGCTTTGACTCTCCGCTCTCCACTACTTGAGGTTTATCCCAACCTCGATTTGTTCCAAGGAAGGCATCACGCTGGGTATCAAAGCCTGTCAATGGTTCGGAACAGGCAAAGAAGGCAAAATGGTTGCGACGCTCACGGTATTCAGTTTTGTGATATATCGTACTGCTCTGAGCAACATCAAAATCAAGGTCTCCATTAAGGCCAGGCACCTCCACTTCGCCGATATTGTAATTACGTTGGAAGTTGGTGGAATCGTCCAAGGCATCCCAGAGGGCAAATTCGACCGCTGAGAACAAATCAAGCGTGGCATCTTCTTCCCTGTCATTGGTAACAGAAAAATCCCACACTTCAAGGTCAGAGTTTAGCGGGACGAAAAAACGCGTTTGGGAGGTGATAGCTTGCTTACTCGATCTGATGATGGTGTATCCCATTCCATGCCGGCATTCATAAGAATCAAGAGAATTTCGTACAGGCATCCATCCCGGTGTCCAGTAATCTCCGGTTTTCGCATCACGGATGTAGATATATCGCCCACCCATATCCAGCGGTGCGTTGTTGTATCTATATCGGATCAAACGGCGTAAGCGTGCATCTTTGTAAAAGCTATATCCGCCTGCTGTATTCGAAATGAGACCAAAATATGAATTGGTGCCTAGATAATTGATCCATGGAAGAGGTGTGTCAGGTCGAGTGATCACATATTCTTTTGCATCATCGTCAAAAAAACCATAACGCATAATAACCTCCAAGAGCTATTCGGATTTCTTCGGGATTGCCGAGATAGTGCCTATATTTGAATCAATAATTCTATTGCGATTGTACCAAATATTTAATGTAGTTCTTGCTTTTTTTACTTATTTTCAGATTTGTTCACACAATTGTGCGTAGTTGGATTAAATCAAATTAGCCACAACATTTATGTAGTGCTCTGGATAGAGGAATAAGTTTAGTCAACGTGATTTTTTAAGAAGCGAGATAACCTCAGCGTCACTTACCTGCGCGAAGTCTACATAATACGCACCCACCGCTCCTAAATAATATCTGTCGACTTTTAGCGAAACCAACTCCACGCCCATAGCGATCAGTTGTTGAGCGGTGTCATATGGAGTCACAGGTATGGCAATGATGATTTTCTTTGCTTTGCGTTTCTCCATCTCTTTAATGGCTGCCATCATTGTAAAACCCGTGGCAATGCCATCATCAACGATGATAGCGATTTTTCCTTGCATATTGCGAAGTTCAGCGTTTCCCAGGTATTCAGACCTTCGACGTTTTAACTCCGCCTGCGTGCGTTCAACTTCTCTTTGAAACCAGGTTCGGTCGACATTCGCCAGTTCTCGCTGATCGCAGATCGGCTCGCCTTCTTCAGTAATCGCACAGATAGCATATTCTGGGTTAAAAGGATGCCCAATTTTCTTGGTAAGAACCAGGTCCAGCGGAGCACCTAATTCCTTCGCAATGACAGCACCCAGAACCACCCCGCCCCTTGGCAGTGCGAAGACAACAACGTCTTTCCCTGCATAGTTTGTTAGCTCCTTGGCCAACCTCGCACCAGCATCTTTTCTGTCCTGGAATACCATAATTTCACCTCCATTCAGGTGACTTGTTCCTTTAACAGTATATATCATCAGGCGACTCAGAAAAATACAAGGCATACAAGGTTTTTTACAGTCTGGATCTCGTTTTCCTCGATTATTGGAAGATGATCGATGAAGAGTGTTTGTGCAGAGATTATCTGTTGTACCAGCGAATTAAGGCTGGTTATTAGTGGTTATACTAAGAATAGATGCTTGCTGCAGGTTTCCATGAAAAAGGATAAAAGCATCCAGGTCTGCTAAGTTGAACGATCTTGTAGATCGATTGATCGGGTCAAGTTAAGAAATAGTTTCTTTCATAAAATTTGGAATAAATGATCAGCAGATTATGGCATTGGTTCGAGAAACAAGTCTCTCGACAGGTCCTTTTATCAATATTTGAGATACGATATGCCTTCTGTTCAGCAGAAGTAGATAGGAGAGTCAAAAATGTTCGAAAAAATTTTATTAACACTGGATGGCTCAGCGCTGGCAGAAAAGGCAATTCCTCATGCAATCGAATTTGCCCGCATCTTCAACAGCCGGATTTTCTTGCTGCATGTGCTGCAATCAGAGCCGGGTATGGAATCGGCAGTGCACACTGAACCATTAAACTGGCAATTGCACAAAGCAAAAACTGAAAATTATCTACATGGCATCGCCAATCAAATCCGTAGTTCACTTGGTTTGGCAGAGAGTGAAGATGAAACTGATTGTGACAGTCAGGTTACAGTGAAAATATTGGAAGGGAAAGTCGCTGAAAATATCGTTGATTTCGCTCATGATGAAAAGATTGATTTGCTCGTGATCAGTTCACACGGTTCCGGTGGTTTGAGCCGTTGGAATTTGAACAGCGTAACCTTGAAGGTGGTTTCCCTGATTTATACACCGGTATTGATCATCCGCAGTAACCAAACCGATGAAGTGGAACCAACCGAAATCCGTTACGAGCGGATTTTGCTGCCCGTTGATGGTTCACGCCGTTCTGAATGTTCTTTGACAGCTGGAATCACAATTGCCCACTATTGTCAATCCAAGGTGATCATTGCATCGATAATCACACCTCCAGAAATCTCTGCAATCGATCCATACAATCAGGAACTGCAAGCTTTGAATACGCAATACCTGGAATTGTCGCGCAAAATTGTGAGGCAAAAAATGGAGGAGATCTCAAGCAGGTTTGAAGGGGACACTGAGGTGCGCATCATTGAAGCACCTCATGTATATAAAGCGATCGTCAACCTGGTGAAAGAAGAGAAAATTGATTTGTTGATCTTCTGCGCCCATGGGCAGACAGGCGAGTTGACCTTGCCTTTTGGAACAACAGCCCGCACTTTTATTGAGTACAGCCCCAAACCGGTCTTGATAATCCAGGATTTGAGCCATAATGAGGTACCTCCGACGCCAGCGTCGCAAGCAACCGACCCAACCAGGAGCCGCTTCTAATGTCGGAAATACCTGCGGTCAGATTCGCCAACGAAGGATCAAATCAGCACAATGCTTCTTTTGTACAAACCTTGGTAAGCTTATATAAAGAGGCGTACGTTTTGCCTGCGCGAAAATTAATAAAACAAAAAAACCAGGTCAAAACCGATCTGAAGGTGTTCGAAACCTGGATCATCAAGGCTTTTGAGCGCTATCGCAAATTATCCGAATCGGGAGGCAGGATCGACCTTACCGCGGAGTGGGTCCTCGATAATCATTACATCTTGCAGCAAGCTTTCCGTTTGATTGAAGAAAATCTGCCAACCGACTACCTGGAACAACTTCCGTGTTTGCCGGATTCCTCCAATTACGGTTTCCCGCGAATTTTTGGGCTGATTCGAAGCATTCTTTTCCATCAGAACTACCTGCTTAACCTGGACGAACTTCAAGTGACACTCATTGAATTTCAACAGCAGGTGCCGCTGACCATGGGCGAGCTGTGGTCTATTCCAATCGTTATCCGC
Source organism: Anaerolineaceae bacterium UBA5224 (assembly GCA_002409365.1). GTDB lineage: Bacteria > Chloroflexota > Anaerolineae > Anaerolineales > Anaerolineaceae > Mesolinea. The sequence continues at coordinate 38,477 of DHUW01000052.1, forward strand.
TTTGGATTGATTGAGAAGATTGCTCATGTTCTGGTTGATGATATCAAACTGGATGAAAAAGCGGACCTTGACCTTGAGCTGCCCAGCCTCCCTACCTATCCGAAGCTGACAGATGAAGAAGTTTCGGGTCATGAAGAAATAGCAGTAGAGCTGATTGGGAACCTTATCCGCAGCCTGCGTACCATTTCGGAGACAGATTGGGATGAAATTTTTGAAGCCATCAGCGTCGTCGAAAAGACACTGAGGGAGGATCCTTCTGGTGTTTATCCGCGCATGGATTTCCGGACCAGAAATATGTACCGGAGTGAAATTGAAAAACTTGCCAGAAAATCTGACAAGAGTGAAACCTGGTTGGTGGACAAGCTAATCGATTTAAGCAGCCGGAAAGATCAACAGGCACCTGTGCATATCGGTGAATTCCTGATTGGGTCAAGGCGGCTTGAATTCGAGCAACTCACTGGATACAAGCCCAACCTTAAAACCCGGCTGGACCGCAAAATAAAGTCCTGGAATTCGCAGTTGTATATTGGTGGAACTCTTTTTCTGGCACTCATTCTGATCATGATCACTCTCCTGATAACACACCAGAATATCGTGTTTGAACGAATAAGTTTTTCCCAGGTGCTCCTGATGGTCATTGTTGCCCTTGGCTTGATTCCACCATCAATTTATGTGGCGAATGATTTGCTGAACCTTCTCATTAATTCTGTTACTCCTCCAACAATGCTGCCCAAGATGGATTTCAGGAAGTCAATTCCCGAGGAAAGCCGAACACTGGTTGTGATTCCGGGGATGATCTCCAAGAGCAGCGATATTGAGAACCTGGTTCATCAGCTTGAGGTCCATTTCCTGAGTAATCCACTGCCTGGGCTCAAATTCGCCCTGCTGTCAGATTTTCCAGACGCCGATAGCCAGATCCGACCGGAAGATGAGGGCCTGGTAAATGAAGCTGTTCAGAGCATCAAGGATCTGGATGAAAAGTATCACCAAGCTGATGATGGAAATGGTCAACGTTTTTTTCTGTTTCACCGCAAACGCTTATGGAACCCCTCCCAGGAAACCTGGATGGGATGGGAACGTAAACGTGGGAAGCTCCATGAGCTTGGTCTTTTTTTGAGAGGGAGCAACGATACCTCTTTTCTCCCTGTTTGCGCAGACGAAGCTACGCGCAATGCCTTAGGCATGGTGAAATACATCATCACGGTCGATGCAGATACTTTGCTTCCGCCCGGATCTGCCGCACGCATGGTTGGAACAATCGCCCACCCTCTGAACCAGGCAAAAGTCGATCCGCAAAGCGGCAAAGTCACATCGGGATATACCATTCTTCAACCTCGTGTAGAAGTAAATCCGCGCAGCGCCAATAAGACCTGGTTCTCCCGCATCTTTGCCGGAGACAGCGGTCTCGACCTTTACAGCCATGCAGTATCTGATGTTTACCAGGACCTTTTCGGTGAGGGGATCTATGTTGGAAAGGGAATTTATGACCTGGATTCCATGTTGCAGACTGTCGACCCTCATATTCCGGAAAACATGCTGCTCAGTCATGATTTGTTGGAAGGTATTTTAGGTCGCGCTGGGCTGATCAGCGATATCACTTTGGTCGAGGATTACCCTCAGAATTATTATGAAAAGGTTGCCCGCGAACGCCGCTGGATCCGTGGGGATTGGCAGCTGCTTCCCTGGCTGCTGCATCCCGATCAGTTTGACGTAAAAATATCAGCGATCAATCGTTGGAAAATTATCCATAACCTGCTTCGGTCGCTGCTATCGCCCTCTTTGATCGTTACTTTTCTCCTGGGAATTGCTTTCGTGACAGACCTGGCATGGCTGTGGACTTCGATTTTGCTGCTGAC
>DHUW01000052.1:40681-42193 GCA_002409365.1 Anaerolineaceae bacterium UBA5224
CAACTTTTTCGGTCCAGGAGCTATCGTAATGAAGCCTGGTTGAAGCTTAGCCTTTCAGCCCTTCTGGTTGTAGTACTTGTTCTGGCAATCCAGTGGGATTCCCTGATCAGGGGAGAAACGACCATCCTGCTGCAGATGCCTGTCGTACCCGTGAGTGTGCTCTGGCTGCTCTCATCAATGCTTGTCAGCTTTATCAACCGACCGCTTCCTAGTCCGAGAAGTGAAGAACCATTTAAGGATGTCGCATTTTTGCGTTCGATCGCCATTCGTACCTGGAACTATTTTGAACGTTTTGTCGGACCACAGGATTCATGGCTCCCTCCTGATCATTACCAGGAATCCCCCAACCCGGTGGTTGCACATCACACTTCTCCTTCCAACATTGGTTTGTACCTTTCTTCAGCGATCGGCGCATATGATCTGGGCTATTTCGGGCCTATGGGGCTGGCAGCGCGTTTTGAGACTACCATGGAAACCCTGACTCGAATGGAAAAGCATCGGGGTCACTTTTTAAACTGGTACAACACCCAAACACTTGAACCACTCAACCCCCGTTATGTTTCAACAGTTGACAGCGGAAACCTGGCGATCAGCCTGATCATCGTTGCTCAGGCTTGTAAGTCGGTTCCAGAAAAACGTGTTTTCAGGCGTGAGATCTGGGACGGCTATGTAGATAACTTAGTTGGTTTGCAGCAAGCTCTCGGGGTCATCAAGCGTGAGCATCCGCTCACAGAAATTGATAGCTCCGTGCGTGCAATGGAAAAAATGATCAGCCAGATCAAGGAAATCAGAAATATCCCCCTGCGTTGGTATCCAACCTTTATCTATATCGGAACTACTTTTTGGCCGGATTTTTCGACCAAGCTAAGCGATTTGATCACCAATCTTCCCAGTAAGATCGAGGCAGAGAATATTACCCGCCTCCAGGAAGCTCTTCAGAGTATTGATAAAAGTTATCATGCAATCGAAAACGCGATCAACGAGCTGGTACCGTGGATCCCCCTGATCGAAACGATCCCTGCCCTGTTACAGCAAGAGAAATTCCACACCGAAATAGAACGGTTGAAAGAGCTGCTCACCTATAACCCCCGGCTTTTCCAGATACCAGAAATTGTCCCCCGAGGTTTCTCCCTGCTGGATGAGATCCTGCTCATCCTGCCTGGTTCGAATACTCCAGGCGATAATCTGGCTCCTGATGTTGATGAAGCGCGCAATTGGTTGGATAAATTGCGGCAGGTAATGCAGCATTCGCTTGATATCACCATCAGGCTTTTGGCAAAATATGAACAGCTTGAAGTTCAGACTGAAAAACTGATCGACGAGATGGATTTCAGATTCCTGTACAATTCGACCCGCAATGTCTTCCACATCGGCTACAACCTGGACAGCGGTCAATTGGATAATAGTTTTTATGACTTATTGGCCTCCGAAGCCAGGATTGCCTCAATTTTTGCCATCTCCCGCTACCAGGCTCCATTAACTCACTGGATCCATCTGGGCCGTCCAATCACG
>DHUW01000052.1:42440-44337 GCA_002409365.1 Anaerolineaceae bacterium UBA5224
CAGGTAAACACCTTGTTGCACCAGAGCGCCCAGACAATGGTTCGTTATCAGCGTGATTACGCCAAGGAAAAGCATGTTCCCTGGGGCATATCCGAGTCTGGTTTTTATCAGTTCGATTCAAATATGAATTATCAATACCGGGCATTTGGTGTGCCAGCCCTGGGTTTTAAGCGTGGACTAGCCGACGACCTGGTTATTGCACCCTATGCCTCCCTGATGGCGCTCCAATGGGCGCCTTCTTCGGTTGAGCACAACATCCATGAACTGCTGGAGCGTGGTGCCTATGGACCATATGGCTTTTATGAAGCCGTGGATTTCACTCCCAGTCGATTTCGCCCTGGTAGAAAATTTGAAGTCATCAAGGAATATATGTCCCACCACCAGGGGATGATCCTGATGTCCGTTGTCAATTACCTCCGTAACGATATTATGGTCAGCCGAATCATGCAGGATGCCCAGATGAGAAGCGTGGACATCCTGATGCAAGAGCAAGTTCCAACCGGAGTGCTGCTAATGATGCCAGATGAACAGGAAACCAGCGGCATCCAGCGGGATGCAGGTCAGGCTGTGCAGATTGAACCCTGGTCCGAGCCAATTATGCCGCAGCAAAAACATGTACACCTGCTTTCCAATGGATCTTTTACTACCTTGATAACCAATCGCGGCAGCGGCTTTAGTCGCTGGAAGGACACGGACCTCACCCGCTGGCATGCCGATGGTGTTCTTGAACCATGTGGCAGTTGGGTCTACATCCAGGATATGGAAGTTGATGATGAAATTACGGGCAAGCGATCCTGGTCAGCAGCCCATCACCCTCTCCCAGGCAATCCGGCAGATATCCAGGTCAATTTTTTTGCACACATGGCAACCTTCAGACGCACTGAAAATGGTCTGACAAGCACTATGGAAGTAACCATTTCTGCAGAGGACCCTATCGAGGTTCGACGTGTGCACCTGATCAATGATTCGTCCAGACCGCGGCACTTGCGATTGACTTCTTATGGTGAGGTTGTCCTTAATGAGCAGGCTGCAGATACCCGCCATCCTGCGTATAACAAATTGTTCATCGAGTCAGAATATGTTCAGGAACTCAATTTACTTGTCTACAAACATCGCAAAATGATTGCTTCCAAGCAGCCTGTCTTTCTTGGACATATGCTTGTGGTCAATCAACCTATCGGCCGGAATATGTCCAACACTCAGGTAAGGTTTGAAACAGATCGCAGAGCGTTCCTGGGCCGGGAACACAACCAGCTTAACCCTTATGCACTACAATCTAAAACTTATCTGACAGGCTCTGCAGGAAGCACTCTGGACCCCATTTTTTCTTTGGGCAAAGAAATTTATCTGAAACCCCACGACAGCGCGACGCTAGCCTATGTGACTTTCACAGCCCCCAACCGAAGTGCCTTGCTGAGATTGGCAGAGCGCTATCGATCATGGGCAAAAATTGAAAACACCTTCCACGAAGCCAATATCTCCAAACTGACCTGGCTGGGCAAACGCAACATCGGAAGAACGCAGTTGATGACCAACCTGGATTTACTATCCTTATTGGTTTACCCCCAAAGCGAAAAGAGAGCCCCTGCAGAAATCCTGTCTCAGAACGTACTCAATCAGAATGGTCTCTGGCGCTTTGGAATTTCTGGTGATTACCCAATCATCCTCCTGGAGATCAATGCCGAAGAACAAATGGACCTCCTGGCTGAGGTTGTCCAGGCGCAGGATTACCTCAGATCTCATGGCTTTAAAGCCGACCTGGTCGTGTTGAACACCCAGCCCAGCATGTATAACTCTGAATTGAACAACCTGATGCTTCGCAGGATTCGACAAATTGGCTCTGACCAATGGCTTAATCAGCGTTCAGGAATTTTCATTCGCTCGGCTGACCAGATCC
>DHUW01000052.1:44572-44736 GCA_002409365.1 Anaerolineaceae bacterium UBA5224
GGATCCTTAGCTGAACAACTGCCACTGAAATATGACCCGGTCGCTGACTTGCCGCAGCTGTTTACTACGACCCCATCACGCCGATTTATTAGGGCTACAAATCCATGGTATTCGAATCCATTGGGTGATCTGCAATTTTTTAATGGCTTTGGCGGGTTTTCACC
>DHUW01000052.1:44985-46388 GCA_002409365.1 Anaerolineaceae bacterium UBA5224
CCGGATTTTGGCTTCATGGTCACGCAGTCGGGCAGCCAAACCACCTGGGCAATAAACAGTGGTGAAAATCGCCTTTCACCCTGGTCGAATGACCCGGTCAGCGACCCATCTGGCGAAGTTTTATACCTGCGTGACGAGGAAACCGGTGATATATGGACGCCAACACCTTTACCTGCGCCTGGTCCGAATGCACATCGCGTCAGGCACGGCGCCGGGTATAGTGTCTTTGAATCCGAATCCCACGGATTATGGCAGGAAATGACCGTGTTTGCTGACCCGACTGATCCTGTTAAGCTGGTGAAGCTCAACCTAAAAAACAGACTCTCAGAAAACAGGCGCATCACTGCCACCTATTACCTGGAGTGGGTGCTCGGTTTGACCTATGAGAATACTAATTCCAATCTCATTCCGGAATATCGACCTGAGCATTCGATGCTGACTGTGCGTAACCCTTACCACGCCGAGCTTGGTAACCAGATCGCCTTCCTGATGACAGACCGCACACCCCACGGATTTACGACTGATCGCCTGGAGTTCCTGGGAACTGAAGGTTCAATCAAATATCCGGCAGCGCTGCATCGCATTGGACTTTCAAACAGTGTCAAGGTCGGATCCGACAGTTGTGCTGCCATGCAGGTGCATATTGATTTACCGGCAGATGATGAGTGTGAGCTTTACTTTGTGATTGGTGATGCACAGGATGAAGACCAATTGACCTACCTGGCTGTCAAGTACCGCGACCCTGCCGAAGTTAACCGCTCCCTCAACCAAACGAACGAATTTTGGGATAATTTGCTCACGCGTGTGCAAGTGAACACCCCCGACCCAGCCGCCAATCTGATGTTGAATCGTTGGTGGCTCTACCAGGCACTTTCCTGTCGTATCTGGGGAAGGAGCGGTTTTTACCAGTCCAGTGGTGCCTACGGGTTTAGAGATCAGCTACAGGATGTGCTCTCGCTGCGTACCATTGAGCCATCCATTACCAGGGAGCAAATCCTTAATGCCGCCCAGCACCAGTTTGAAGAAGGTGATGTGCTGCATTGGTGGCATCCACCAACAGGTCGGGGTGTGCGCACGCGCATCTCAGATAATTTACTGTGGTTACCCTACGTAAGCACTTTTTACGTCGAGGCGACAGGTGATGCAACAATCTGGGATGAAAAGCTGCCCTTCCTGAGTGCACCGCCGCTCAAGCCGGATGAAAAAGAACGCTATGCACAATTTGGATGGACCAATGAGACTTACACTTTGTTTGAGCATTGCCGCAGAGCGCTGGAAAAAGGCGCAACGAGCGGTGTTCACGGTCTCCCATTGATAGGATCGGGAGATTGGAACGACGGATTTAACCAGGTCGGCAGCCAGGGCAAGGGAGAAAGCGTTTGGATGGGCTGGTTCCTGATTGA
>DHUW01000097.1:0-420 GCA_002409365.1 Anaerolineaceae bacterium UBA5224
CTGATTGCAGTTTCAGACCAGGTGCTCTTCACACCAGATGCTCTCGATAAAATGCGTAATTGGGTAAGAGAGACGATTTCTTCCAGGGGTGAGCTCAGCCTGGCACAATTCCGTGACTACTTCCAGACAAGTCGAAAATATGCTGCCGCAGTCCTGGAATACTTTGATTCCACCGGTTTCACCTATCGAAAAGGAGACTTCCGCGTTTTAAGATAGTACAATAGCAGTAATTACCATTCTAAAAAAGGAGAAATTAGTTATGGCATATAAAGTACTCATCACAGACGGCTTGGAAAGTATTGGAAAAGACCTGATCAACCAGGTCGGCGAAGCAGTTGATAAAAAGGGCATCGATGCAGCCCAGCTTCTACAGGAAGTTGGCGAATACGACGGTATGATCGTACGCGGTCGCACCAAGGT
>DHUW01000097.1:597-1377 GCA_002409365.1 Anaerolineaceae bacterium UBA5224
ACCCGCGAAGTTTTTGATGCTGCGAAAAACCTCAAAGTTGTCGGCCGTGCTGGGGTTGGTGTAGATAACATCGACCTTGCAGCCGCAAAAGAACATGGTGTCACTGTGGTGAATTGCCCAACGGCTACTTCTGAAGCAGTCGCCGAGCTTGCTATGGCAATGATTTTTGGTCTCGCTCGTGAATTGCCACGCGCCGATGCGGCCATGAAGAACGAAAACTGGGCTAAAAAAGAATTAATGGGCGTCGAATTAATGGGCAAGACCCTGGGCATGATCGGCTTTGGTAATATAGGTCAGCTGGTTGCCAAATACGCTGCCTGCATGGGCATGAAAGTGCTAGTCTATAAACGGACCTGGGATCCGGAGTATGTCCGCCAGAAGGGTTTTGAACAAGTTCACCTCGATGAATTGCTTTCCCAAGCCGATTTTATCAGCCTGAACCTGCCCCTCAATCCCGAATCCAAATATTTGCTCAATGATGAAACTTTCGCTAAGATGAAGGACGGTGTTTATATCGTGGATGCCTCCCGTGGCGGCGTCATCGATCATGCCGCACTGCTGCGGGCGCTTGAATCTGGAAAAGTTGCTGGTGCTGCACTTGATGTTTACGAGAAGGAACCACCTTTGACCTGGGACCTTGTCAAGCATCCCAAAGTGATCGCAACCCCTCATGTCGGTGGTCAAACAATTGAAGCGCAACTCCGCGCTGCTGAAGATATCGCATCTGAGGTCGTCAACGTCCTCGAAGGCAATCATCTTCGCTGGAAGATCGTCTAAAGA
>DHUW01000097.1:1667-5716 GCA_002409365.1 Anaerolineaceae bacterium UBA5224
GCCTCTACGATTCTCGGGGATTCTTGAGGATGTTACGGCAGTGGTGTGGCAGTAGGGTAAATAATTTCCTGGGCTGGTGTACCTACGGGTGTGGGGGTCGGGATCGGCGTCTCACCCGAAGGGTCATGCACATAAACATAATCTCCCAGCTCTGCCCAGTTATATAGCCAATGTGCATCCCCGGGAAACATGTTGATACAGCCATGAGACTGTTTGAAACCCAAGACTGCCGGCCAATAAATGCCATGGATGGCCTGGGCATGGTTGTAATACATCGCCCACGGCACGCCTTCCATGTAATAAAAATCGGAGCGGTCACTTGTGTAAGAGCCCTGCATTTGTTCCAATTCTTTCTTCTCATAGATGCGGTAGGTGCCGGGATCAGAATAGAGTTCACCGGATCCGGAAGCGATCACGGTGGCGAACACCAGTTCGTTATCTTCATAAGCTGAAAGCGTCTGATTATACAGATCGATATTGATCCACTTGCCGCCCTCAACACCTGGTGGGGTAGTTGTATCCACCACAATTCGCCGGGATTTCAACGATGGAATCCACTCAGTTGGCGAAACCTGGTACCATTCGTACCCTTCTGCCTCGACCATGTTATAGATCGGGAAGGACTGGTACTTGGTATAAGTTTTTCCAGTTGCACCTGACGAGAAACTGGCGCCAAGATAAGAGCCTGTCTCGTCGATCGTAAATCCAAAATCGCTCTGGGGTGTATCGAAAAATTCCAGACCCTGCCAATTGGGGACAGAGTAAAGCGGTTCCGCTTCAATCCACCCTCCACCCAGCAATTGCACAAATGTGGTCCCGCCAGTATTTGCCTGTTCAACAAAAGCAACATAACGGCTTTGCCCGCCCGGATAGGAACGAATCACCGTACCACCGCTGGTAGCATCACTCAGGCTTGCGTAGACCTTCGTTTGCCCTTCATTGATACTGGCAATCCGGATCGGCAGCGCATTCAGCGCCGGGTCTGGCGTGTTGGCAGGTAAACCAGCCAGGGGGTAGGGAAAACCCTGCTGCCGCAGACCAGCGATGGTCTCAGAAGGACCCAGCGGAAGGCAATCTCCCGGGTCAGTTTCATAAAAGCCAGGCATACAAAGTGGCAAATCGTAGTAATTTCCGCCATCCGCGGCACTTGCTGGCTGGGAATTCATAATCCCACCAAGCAAAAATACAATTGCAGTCAGGAAATAAATTTTACTTTTCACAGTTGCATTATAACTGCTAAGAATCCTGGCGCAAATTTACGCAAACCCTTCATTGGTGTCATATTCAATTATTAACCCCTGTTCAATTTAATGTTAATCAGGGTAAAATTTTATCAGTCAGGCATCAGGAGGATAATTATGAAATTTCCGTTTTATCAGGTCGATGCGTTTGCAGTAAAACCTTTCAAAGGTAACCCGGCTGCTGTTATTTTATTGGAAGACTCCCGGGAGGATGGTTGGTTACAAGCGGTTGCCCAGGAAATCAATCTTTCCGAAACCGCTTTTCTGCGCCCCAAGGGACATGACTACGAATTACGCTGGTTCACACCTACAACTGAAGTTGACCTGTGCGGGCACGCTACAATAGCGAGCGCACATATCCTCTATGAATTTGGTTTTTACGAACAGGATGAGAGCATCAATTTTCACACTCGCAGCGGCGTTCTCACCTCCACCTTCAACCGCGGAACCATCGAGATCAATATGCCCCGCTTCAAGACCACCCCACTCGCCACCCCGCCATTGTTGAAAGAAATTCTCGGGTTCGAACCCATCGCCACCGCTGAATCCACCAATGGTGCCCTGATCGCCGAACTAGCCAATATGGAACAGGTTCGCGATTTTAAACCCAATTTTGACGCAATCGAGCAATTAGAGCAGCATGATTTTGCAATCACTGCAAGCGGCGAAGGCACCAAGTACGATTTTATTTCGCGCTTTTTTGCCCCCAAAGATGGCATCCCTGAGGATCCCGTCACCGGAATGGCACACTGCATTTTGGGACCTTATTGGCAGGAAAAGACCGGTAAAAGCCAATTTTTCGCTTACCAGGCTTCTGCCCGAGGTGGGGAGATTTGGGTGCGTCTTACTGAAGATCGTGCCTTCATTGGCGGTAAAGCCGTCACCGTCCTGAAAGGCGAGATGCTCAGACAGTCATAATCACCGATAAATGCTTTTCAAATCTTCATCTTAAGTGCAGACCAACGACAGTAGCTGAAGGTCTCTTGAGTGGTCCAACCGCTAAATGCAAGGCTCTCAATAACCGGACCTTGATATAATATCCTCATGTTGCTTCAAACAGTAACACCTTCACCTCCTACAAATATACTTAACCTAACAAAGGAGTTCACTCTTGGAATTATTAAAACAAAAAATTCTCACTGAGGGTAAAAACCTCGGAAACGGCATTCTCAAAGTCGATCGCTTCATCAACCACCAGGTCGACCCAATGCTCATGGATGAGTGCGGCAAAGAATTCGCCCGCCTCTTCGCTGATACCCCCGCCGTCAAGATCCTGACCGCAGAGATTTCCGGCATCGCGCCTGCCCTCATGACAGGAAAATACCTCAGGTTGCCCGTGGTCTACGCCCGCAAGAAAAAACCGGTGACCATGCCCAGCGAAGTCTACATTACGGTCGCTCCCTCCCACACTAAAGGAAACAATACTGAATTGATCGTCTCACCTGAATACCTCGGCAAAGGGGAAAAAATTTTGATCATCGATGATTTTCTTGCCTCCGGAGCCACAATTGCAGGTCTTGTCCGCCTGGCAGAAGTCGCGGGCGCTGAAGTTGTCGGCATCGGTACACTGGTCGAAAAAACCTTCGAAGGCGGTCGCGATTTGCTTTCAAAACTGGGTGTTCCCATCCATTCGCTTGTTTCCATTTCTTCCATGGATGACGACAAGATCGAATTTACTGACGAATTTGAAGCATAGCGAGGGGTGATGAGCGATCGGATCGTAATACTTGATTTTGGTTCGCAATTCACCCAGTTGATCGGGCGGCGAATCCGGGATATGCAAGTGTATTGTGAGTTACTGCCCTGGAAAGCACCTGAAAAAGAAGCCATAACACCAGAAACCCGCGGTATCATCCTCTCGGGCGGACCACAATCTATCTATGCGCAAGATGCGCCCTACATTCAAGATTACATTCTGAAAAGCAACTTGCCGATTTTGGGGATCTGCTACGGCATGCAAGCCCTTGCCTACCAGTCAGGCGGCAAAGTGATCCAGGGTAAAGACCATGAATATGGTCTTGTCCGAATGAACGTCCCTGAATCCAACCCGCTGCTCCATCTGGGGAGTCAAAAGGTCTGGATGTCTCACGGCGACCAGGTCAGTACCCTGCCAGAAGGTTATGTTGGCATTGCACAAACACCAAATACGCCCTATGCTGCCATGGCAAACTACGCACAAAATCGTTTCGGACTGCAATTTCACCCCGAAGTACATCAGACCCAATACGGTAACGAGACGCTGGAGCACTTCGTTCTCAAAATTTGCGGCGTTGAACCCTCCTGGACCTCCAAAAATATTATCGAGGAAAGCATTGCCCATATCCGCCAGCAAGTAGGAAACGGTCGTGTTCTTTCTGCGCTCTCCGGTGGGGTTGACTCCGCCATCACCACCACCCTGGTCCAACATGCAATTGGCGATCATGTCACAGCTGTTTTTATTGACACCGGCTTGATGCGCCAGGGTGAAGCTGAACAGATCGAGGCTACCTTTCGTCCCATGCTCGGTGAACGTCTGGTCATGGTGGATGCTTCCGCCCGCTATTTTGAACGTCTGAAAGGTGTGACCGACCCGGAACAAAAGCGAAAGATTGTCGGTGAAATGTTCGTGCGCGAGTTTGAACGCGCTGTGCACAATGCCGGTGAATTCGAATACCTGGCGCAGGGCACCATCTACCCGGATGTGATCGAGTCCAAGGGCATCGGCGTCACTGAAGCGCATCGCATCAAATCGCACCATAACGTTGCCGGTCTGCCCTCCGATCTGAAATTTAAATTGGTGGAACCTCTGCGCTACCTCTTCAAAGATGA
>DHUW01000097.1:6106-6876 GCA_002409365.1 Anaerolineaceae bacterium UBA5224
CCTGTTAAAAGCGTGGGTGTCATGGGCGACAAGCGCACCTACGCCGAGACGATCGTGCTCCGTGCCATTACTTCGGTCGATTTCATGACTGCCGACTGGGCGCGCCTGCCCCAGGAACTATTGGCGCACATCAGCAATCGCATCGTCAACGAGGTCGTTGGCGTCAACCGCGTCGTTTACGATATCAGTTCCAAGCCCCCGGCGACAATTGAGTGGGAGTAAGGCAAAATAACATGTCCAAAATCATCGAAAGGACTATGAGGAAGAGGTTTTTCAGTATGTCCTTTCCAAGAGAGCGGTAATGCCCCGCACTGCATTACGATATGCTATTGAAAAAATGCCTGCTGACAAACGACTGCGGGCAATGAAAAAAGATTAACCGACCACATACTCCGACGGTTCGTTCAAAATTCGAAACACGGAGTATCATTGGAGTAAATAAGAAATATTTGGGAGCAAATTATGATGAAATTAGTATTGATCAGACATGGCGAAAGTGAATGGAACAAACTCAATCTCTTTACCGGCTGGACCGATGTGGATCTGACTGAAAAAGGGCGTGAGGAAGCTGCCAGTGGCGGCAAACTGCTGCGAGAGCAGGGTTTCGATTTCGATATCTGTTACACATCCTACCTCAAACGCGCCGTCCATACATTAGACATCGTCCTCGATGAGATGGACCGGGTCTGGCTTCCAGTCAAAAAATCCTGGAAGCTCAATGAACGTCACTATGGCGCACTGCAGGGTCTCAACAAGGCTGAAACCGCTGC
>DHUW01000097.1:7200-7604 GCA_002409365.1 Anaerolineaceae bacterium UBA5224
GTCGAACGCACCATGCCCTATTTTGAAGAAGTGATCAAACCGGACATGCTGGCAGGCAAGCGCGTGTTGGTCGTTGCTCATGGCAATTCCCTGCGCGCCATGGTGAAAAACTTCGATCAACTGAGTGAAGAAGAGATCGTCGGCGTCAATATCCCCACCGGTGTGCCCCTGGTATATGAGTTTGACGACGATTTCAAAGTGCTCAACAAATATTACCTGGGCGACCAGGAAGCTATCAAGGCAAAAATGCAGGCTGTCGCCAACCAGGGCAAAGCAAAATAGTTTTTTCGAGCGAAAAGGGAGCTCAGTGCTCCCTTTTTTATTTCCCAGCTTTTACGAAAAATGGCATTCAAGCCTGGTTCTTAGGATAATAATTGTAAAAATCATGAGGATAGAATGACCGA
>DHUW01000097.1:7849-11249 GCA_002409365.1 Anaerolineaceae bacterium UBA5224
GTCGGCGAAATTGAATACACAAGAGGTGATAATTTCTGGTCTATTATTCACACTGGTGTTCGGCCAGCCTATCGCGGTGGTCCGATCGCGCGAACGCTGGTTCGTAAAGTGGTCGAAGCAGCGCGCGAAGAGGGCGTGAAGGTTGGGGCGACCTGCTCTTACGCCATCAAAGTTCTCGAGGAAACCCTGGAATTTAGTGACATCTATACCCCTGCAGAAAAAATCATCACTTACAGCAAACCAGACACAACGAATCAAATTCTGGCGAAAAACCTAGCCGGCGAGACTGTAGGCCATATTGATTACACTCCCGATACCGACTTATGGGAGATCACCCATACCGAGGTCGAGGAAGCCTATCGTGGTGGCGATATTGCCCGAACCCTGGTTCGGAAGACTGTCGAGGCTGCCCGTGAAGCAAACGTGAAATTGACTGCAACCTGCCCTTACGCTTCCAAAGTTCTGACCCACACCCCAGAGTATCACGACGTATTTACTCCAAAAGAATAAACTTTTCTCCCTGGGAAACCAATTTTCCTGATGCCGAAGATGGTCTTACATTTCAGATCATCGTTTATAATACCCGTCGACCATAACTCAAAATTAAAGCTGTGTCTGAAAACAGATTGACACATAGGTAAACAATGCTCAAAGATAAAATAATTTTTCTCGACCTGGACGGTACATTACTCGATCACACCTACAAATTGCCGGAATCCGCCCGGGAGGCACTCCGTTTAGCCAAATCGAACGGACACCATCTCTATATCAACACCGGGCGCAGTATCGGTCAGGTTAACGACTACATTTGGGAGGTTGGCTTCCAGGGCTTCATCGGTGGCAATGGAAATTATATCAAGACAGAAGGCAAAGAACTATTTCATCGCCCAATACCGCAAGCAATTGTCGTAAAAGTATATGACTATCTGGTGAAGCATGAAATCGGCTTCTTTCAAGAAGGTCAGGAATGCCTTTATGCTCACCCTCGCTACCTGGACGAGCTTGCCAGTCTCCTCAAAATCACGCCAAATCAAGCCCAGGAGAAAACCGACAGCATTTTTCCCAGCACCGCTTACAATCAAATCGGCTGGCACGAGAAGGTCAACAAGATAAGCGTCGTTCTAACCGATAAGGTAGATGTAGAAAGCCTTCGTAAATTGATTGAGCCAGAACTGGCCCTCGGTTTTTTCAACCTCTTCGGGAATCAACGCGAATTTGGTGATATCTACCAGGAAGGCACGAGCAAGGGCAAAGCTGTTGAATTCGTTATGAATTACCTGGACCTGCCAATGAGCGACTCTTTTTGTTTTGGTGATTCAACGAACGATATCGAAATGATCAAGATGGCCGGCACTGGTGTCGCCATGGGCAATGCGATTCCTAAACTTAAAACAGTGGCAGACCTGGTCACAGCCCCTGTCAACGAGGATGGACTTTGGAAAGCCTTCCGGCAAATTGGTTTGATTTAATTTCATCATTCGGTGGTAATAGTATTTTTATAGTATCCTTGACTCAATAAAAAATGGAGCCTGCAAGGTGGCAATGCTCAATCTTTGGAAAGCGATAAAAAAAGAAAAGATAAGGGGAGCATTTATCAGAAGGAATCACTGGGGAAGTCTGGTGGTTATCCTGGTCTTGCTACTTTGCTTGCTTCCTATCCAACCGACCTTTGCGCAGGAAAACCCGGCTGAAATTCAGATCACTTCGATTAATACAGCTAATTACCCCGAGATAGCCCTGGACTATAAAGGGGTCAACCTCACTGAAGCCCTGCCAACCAACCCTGCAAATATCGAAATTATCGAAAACAGTCAGACAATCAAACCGACATCCATCGAGGAGCACTACAAGGGTGTGCATTTTGCGGTGGCAATTAACGCCGATTCTTCGCTTACACTCCGCGGACCGGATGGGCAGCCATATAACCTTGCCATGATCGATCAGCTAAAGAGGGTCGGCCCGGAACCGGATAACGCCCGCAACAACCGCTATAGCTATTTCTCGAATCCCGAGGTAAGCCTGGTGGAAACAGACGATTATGTTGCCTGGGCAAAGCTTTTCGATGATTTCGAGAACATCCCCACAGACAAGGCTGCTTCACTGGGAAGCCTTGAACTTGCGGTTTCAGCCCTGGAGCACAGCAGCCTGTCAATGGACACTGTCATGGTTTATATCACACCATACCTGGACTTTCGCCTTCTACACGAATTTTATGACCTGATCGAGCGAGCAGGCAAGCTTGGCGCGGAAATCCAGGTCTGGATAGTAATGTCCCAGCGGATTATCGGTTCTTCTTATGAAACTGAAATGCAAACCGCCCTCCAAAACGTCGGCGGCACGCTGATCCCCCTGACAACAATTCAAAGTGTGCCTGACCCACGGGAAACCATGGAAGGCAAAGGTCGCACTTTTACAGCAAAATATGAATCACAAATTCGTAAAAGCGGTGATTATGAGCTGGCCGTCCGGGCAAATTTTGATAATATATCAACACTCCAATCTGAACCTGCCGCCCTCTCGTTGGAAGTTGAGCCCACCAAACTGAGTTTTATCAATCCCATTGATACCCTTGAAATCCGCTACAATAACGACGGCAGTTTTCAACCGGTTCAGATGCCGCTCGAAGTCCTTATCGAATTTCCAGATGGCTATCCGCGCTCCATCATCAGTTCAACTCTCTTTGTAAACGGAAAAAGCGTATCAAATAATACTCAGCCTCCTTATGGCAGCTTCATACTCGACCTGGCGAATTACGTTGACGAAACTGATTTGGAACTTCAGGTGCGAATTCAAGATGAGTTTGGACTCGAAGGTCGCACTCCCGTCCAAACCATCGCTCTTGACGTGTTTAAACCCGAAAATTCCAGCAATGGCAGTTGGTATAGCCAACCATGGATATGGCTTGGCCTACTTGCCCTGGCGGGAGCTGTCGCTTTTTTGGTGTTCCGAAAACCTTTACCAAAACTAAAGTCGGTCGAGGAGAGCGATAATGGTAATGGAAAAGTAGAGATTGCTCCTGATAAGACTCCATTGTATCCGCCCGTTCCAGAAAAGGTATTTGGCAGCCTAACCCGCCTTGATCCTGATCAAACCCCTTCCGCCGAAAAACCGCATCTGCTGACCAAGGAGATCATACTTATCGGGCGTGATCCAAGCCTCGCCAACCTTGTCCTGGATTATCCATCCATCGAACCATTACATGCTGAAATCCACTTTTTCCCGGACGGCCGTATCCGTTTGACCGATTTCAATTCCACTTCAGGCACATACATCAATTTCAAACCTGTGGGAACCCACGGCACCACCCTTCAGCATGCCGACCTGGTCCACTTTGGCACCCTGCTCTTCCGTTTCAGCAGTGCCACCCGCACCCAATCCAACAACACACCGAAAGAGTAAT
>DHUW01000097.1:11441-13513 GCA_002409365.1 Anaerolineaceae bacterium UBA5224
CGGGTTACGCCTTTAAACCCGGCTCTTCCAGCCATCTTTTGTATGGTGAGAAATCTTATAATGCAGTACCATAATAAGCAATCCTGCACTTTGGATAATAGTTTTAAGAGGAGTAAAAAATGCCTGACCTTTCCGCCATACTGGATGATCTCCAGAGGGCTGCAGACCCCCTGAAAGCACCCCAGATGAAAGCGTATATGAGGAACCAGTTCGAGTTCCTGGGTGTTCAAGCCCCTGCACTCGGCGAAGTGAACAGGCGCTATTTGCCTAAAAGTAATTCGGCTCAAGAGCTCGATTGGGAATTTATCGAGGCTTGTTGGGCAAACCCCTACCGCGAACTGCAGTATGTCGCCATAAGCTATCTTAGTCGAAACGAAAACCTCCTTGAGGATTATCATATTCCCAACATCCAAAAGTTGATCGTGAACAAAAGTTGGTGGGACACAGTGGACAGTATCGTCCACCTGGTTGGGGTCCTGGTGCAAAAGCATCCGGAATTAAAAGAACTCATGGTTGCCTGGAGCCTGGACGGAAACCTATGGATCCGGCGTACTGCCATTGAACACCAGTTGGCGATGAAGAAAAAGACAGACACCGAACTGATGGAGATCATCCTGACTAATAATTTTGGAAGTAAAGAGTTTTTTATCAACAAAGCGATTGGGTGGGTACTGCGGGAATACAGCAAAACCGACCCTGGCTGGGTCAGAGGATTCCTCGAGCGTCATCACCCTGAAATGGCAAACCTCTCCATCCGTGAAGCAGAAAAATACATTTAACAAACCAGACGCCCCGTTTGAATCCTTCTCTTTCTGTATAGGCCGGAGAAATCGTTTACAAACCTGTTCAAATTTCCCCAAAAGTCACAATCTCTTCCCTTCGAACATATATTCAATTGTAAATAACCTCTCCTTTCCTCCCAAAATTCGCTTGAAGCGATACTCCTTTCGTGTTAGAATATCACCTCTACGGAGGGATGGCCGAGCGGCCTAAGGCGCCTGTCTTGAAAACAGGTATAGGGAAACCTATCGTGGGTTCGAATCCCACTTCCTCCGCTGGCTTGACAGCCGAACAATTTGGGGAGGTGCCAGAGTGGACGATTGGGGCCGCCTGCTAAGTGGTTGTCGGGTAAAACCGACCCGGGGTTCGAATCCCCGCCTCTCCGCCTTTACAAGACCGCAAATGCGGTCTTGTTTTTTTTAATTTACCCTTTACAACAATTAGATGCTGGTATAAAATAATCTCAACTGGTAAGACCTCTTACCACTCACCTTCGGAGGTCAAACTTGGTATCACAACCAGAATGGGTCATCCCTAAAAAACCAACCGACCTGGCTGAACAGCAGCTTCTCTCCGCTATCCTGAATGGCAGTTTTCCAATTGGCAGTTCCCTTCCCCCAGAGCGTGAACTCGCCCAATTGCTCGGCATAACGCGCCCTACCCTGCGCGAAGCACTGCAGCGCCTTTCCCGTGACGGTTGGATCCAGATCCGCCAGGGCAAGTCCACTATCATCAGAGATTATTGGAAAGATGGCAATCTGATCATGCTCAATGCTCTTTCCAATCAACCTGAAGTACTGACACCTGCTTTCATTGCCAGCCTTTTGGAAGTCCGGGCTGCCATCGCACCAGTTTACACCCGCCTGGCATGCACCCGGAATCGTGAGCAAGCCATTGCTTTTCTCGAAGGATTCATCAATCTTCCCGATGATCCAGTAACCTATGCGCAGGCCGATCAGGAACTGCATCACCAGCTGACACTTCTTTCTGATAACGCGATCTTCACACTGATCTACAACGGTTTCCGGCAATTATCCTACCAGGAAGGGTTAGATTACTTCGCCAGCCCTCAGGCGCGCAAACATTCCCAGGCATTTTATCGAGGACTCCTGGACGATTTCCGCAACAACGACCCGGATAACGCTGCTGCACGTACAGCCAAAGTAATGAAAGATAGTCTCGACTATTGGAATAATTTATGATCAAAAGGGAGAAATCATGGATCAAAATCATTCGCGTGAACAACTCTGGACACAACTTGACCAGGATTGGGACCTGATCGTCATCGGCGG
>DHUW01000097.1:13833-18119 GCA_002409365.1 Anaerolineaceae bacterium UBA5224
GAATCCGTCAGACAACGTGAAAATTTGCTCAAAAATGCCAAGGACCTGGTAACGCCCCTCGGTTTTGTGCTCCCCCATAACAAATCCACCCGACAAAAAAGCATGTTTCGCAGCGGTGTTGTCATTTATGACTTGATGGCGCCGAAGTGGAAACACCGTCATCTCAACCTGACCAAACTGAATAGAACGATTCCCCAACTTCAGCCCAAGGATATGACTGGCGCCTTTCTTTATTACGACGCTGAGTTGGACGACAGCCGCATGGTTTTGCGCCTTATCCAGGAGACATGCACTGATGGCGGGTTGGCGCTTAATTATGCCAAAGTCGTGCAATTGCTCAAAGACCAAAACGGTCAGGTCGCCGGTGTCGCCGTGGAAGATTGCTCCCGTTCACACCTGGGTACCTTGGAACTCAAAACCAGGGCGGTAGTCAACGCCACGGGTCCCTGGACCGACCAACTCCGTGAACAGCTCGGCCGCCAGGGCCGCGTGAGACCTCTGCGCGGATCACACCTGGTGTTCAGCTTCGATGACCTGCCCATTCCTTACGCCGTTACCCTCATGCATCCCAAAGACAGTCGTGCCATGTTCGCCATTCCCTGGGAAGGGCGTACCATTTTTGGCACCACTGACCTCGATCACCCATATCCGCTGGAAGAGGAGCCTTACTGCACAAACCAGGAAATAGAATACATGCTCGAGGCAATTAAAGCTATCTTCCCCAGCTCAAAGATCTCCGAAAGTTCAATCATCTCTTCGTTCGCCGGTCTTCGCCCGATCGTTCGCGGTGACGCCAGCAATCCCTCTGCGGAATCCCGCGCTCACCTCGTTCTTGAAGAGGATGGTCTGGTGACTATAACCGGAGGTAAGCTGACAATCTTTGAAATCATGGCGGAAGACGCACTTCAATTCGTCGCAGCCCAATTAGGCAAAGAGCTCGCACCCATCCATTACTGGTTCAATCCAAATCCACCTCATTTTTCCAGCAGTCTGCTCCCCTCGCAAAGTTATCAGTACCTCGTCGGTCGATACTCTCAGGCGCTGCCAGACTTGATCGAGATATCTGCTCTAGAACATCTAACCCGCATAGAAGACCTTTATACTTATTGGGCAGAATTAGCCTACAATGCCCGCTATGCAATGGTGGAACATCTCGATGATTTATTGCTGCGGCGCACCCGCCTGGGTATGCTCCTACCTAATGGAGGTAAGGACATTCTTGACAAGGTAAGACAGTTAACTGAACCCGAACTTCCCTGGACTGAAGAAGAATGGCGAAGCGAAATAGCCCGCTACCAGGAAATTTACCAAAAAGCTTATAGCCCTATGCCCGAAGATCATTTATTTTAGGAGAAGAATATGGCAACAAACGATAAATTTGTCCCAGCCTGGTACGAAGAACCCGTTCCATCAGGAACCTGGCGCTCCATTTTTAAATGGGGCGATCCGGCAGGCTTCAAACATCCCAACAGCGGTCTCACCAAGCTGATTATGGATCGATTTAACTTGACCGAAGAAACTCTCTCCAGGCCTGGGCAATTGGGTCTGGAGCAGGTCCCTGATGAAATTACCAGTGATTTCCCTGCTGAACATCTCCAGTTTCTCAGGGAATCTTGCGGCGAAGCAAATGTTCGTACTGACACATACACCCGCATTAAACGATCCTATGGACATGGGATGATCGATGCCCTGCGGCTGAGACGAAAAATCATCGAAAACCTCCCTGAAGTCGTGGTTGCACCGCGCAACCAGGCTGAAATTGAAATGATCGTTGCCTATGCGAACCAACACCTGATCCCCATTTATATTTTTGGCGGCGGTTCCTCGGTCACCCGCGGGTTCGAAGCCACCAGAGGCGGCATTTGCCTCGATATGTCCATTCACATGAACCGCCTGATCGAACTAAACGAAATCGACCATACTGTCACAGTCGAAGCCGGCATGTCGGGTCCCCAATTGGAGGGTTTGCTCCAAAACGCTATTACCAAGCTGGGAGCTAAGCGTAATTACACTGCCGGGCACTTCCCCCAATCTTTCGAATACTCCAGTGTTGGTGGTTGGGTCGTCACCCGCGGGGCTGGACAAAATTCGACCTATTATGGCAAGATCGAAGACATAGTCATCGACCAGGAATATGTGACCCCCATTGGAGTTTTCAAGACCTGCCCGCATCCTCGCGCCGCCACTGGACCAGATTTTGACCAGGTAATGATGGGCAATGAAGGCATTGGCATCCTCACCAAAGTCACACTAAAAATCTGCCACCATCAACCGGAAAATCGTAAAAAGTTCAGCTATATGTTCCATAATTGGGAAGATGCCCAGGCTGCCAGTCGCGAAATTATGCAGGGTGAATTTGGTTTTCCCTCCGTTTTTCGCATTTCGGACCCTGAGGAAACTGATTACATGATGAAGCTCTATCATATAGATGAGGGCATCGCCGACACTATCCTTCAAAAGATGGACTTCAAACCGATGCAAAAATGCCTTATGCTTGGTTTCACGGATGGTGAAAAGGACTTCTGCCGTAACATGGATCGTAAAATCCGCCAAATCTGCCGTGAATATAAAGCCTTTGAACTTTCCTTCGCAGGTGTCACGAAAGCCTGGGAAAAAGGTCGCTTTACCGATCCCTATATTCGCGAAGACCTGCAGGATTACGGCATCCTGATCGACACCCTCGAATGTGGTGTCACCTGGTCACAAATGCCGCAGGTACACAAAGATGTTCGCGCTTATGTAAAGTCGCGCCCGAATACTATCTGTCTGACTCACATCTCCCACTCCTACCCCCAGGGGGCAAACCTCTATTTCATCTTTATTGCCAAAATTGACACGATCCGTGAATACCTTGACCTGCAATATGGTATTCTTGAAGCCATTGCCAAATCTGGCGCTTCCATCAGCCACCATCACGGTGTGGGTAAAGCCACCGCTCCCTGGCTGGAAGATCAGATAGGCACACAGCAAATGGACGTCATCCGTTTGTTGAAAAAACATTTTGATCCCAACAACATCATGAACCCGGGCGGCACCCTTGGGTTGGACATGAGCCCAGCCCAACGTGAAAAACGCTGGGGCATGGACTATGAGGTATAGATGAATAAAGAACACTTGCTTTCGATTGACGTCGGCACCCAATCGACTCGCGCCTTGATTTTTGACCTGCAGGGCAACTTGCTTTTCAAAACCCAGGTGAAATTGCCTGAATACTCCTCTCCCAAACCTGGCTGGGCAGAACTTGAGCCCCGGTTGTTCTGGGAAAGTCTCTGCCAGGCTTGCCAGGAACTTTTTGCTATTCCAGGGGTGGAGAAGGACAAAATCGCTGGCGTCGCCGTTACTACGCAACGCAATGTTCTCATCAACCTTGATGCATCGGGGCAATCATTACGCCCCAGCATCCATTGGTCCGACCAGCGCCGTACTGCTGGATTGCCCAACCTGGGCGGCATTTGGGGCTTGCTTTTCAGCCTCTCGGGAATGACCGGGACGATCCGCTACCTGCGATCCGAAGCCAAAATCAACTGGATCCGCACCTACCAACCCGAAATCTGGGCAAAAACTGCCAAAATCGTGCTCCTCTCAGGCTACCTTACCTATTGTCTGACCGGCAAGTACGTTGACTCCACCGCCTGCCAGGTCGCACATCTGCCCTTCGATTATAAAAGACACCAATGGGCTGGCAAATTCGATTGGAAATGGAAAGCAGTGCCTGTAGAACCAGGAATGCTGGTCGACTTGGTTCCACCAGCTGGCTTGTTAGGTGAAATCACCAGCCAGGCGTCTGTTGAATCTGGAATCCCTGCCGGCTTGCCGCTCATCGCAGCTGCCGCCGATAAAGCTTGTGAAGTACTTGGGTCGGGTACACTCTCTTCGAATATCTGCTGCCTTTCTTATGGCTCTGCCGCAACCATCAACACCATACACAAACGTTACATTGAAGTCATCCCCCTGATTCCACCTTACCCGGCTGCTGTGCCGGATTGTTATTCGCTCGAGATCCAGCTTTTCCGAGGTTATTGGATGGTTTCCTGGTTTTTGAAAGAGTTCGGTTTCAATGAAATGCGCCTTGCGCGTGAACGCGGCGTCGCCCCCGAATTTTTGTTTGATGACCTGGTCAATTCGGTACCTGCCGGTTCAATGGGGCTTATCACCCAACCCTATTGGGCGCCTGGACTGAAATCGCCCGATCCGGACGCCAAAGGCGCTGTGATCGGCTTTGGCGGGGTGCATACGAGGGCTCATATCTATCGCTCGATGCTGGAAGGGTTGGCATATGCCCTGCG
>DHUW01000097.1:18495-21264 GCA_002409365.1 Anaerolineaceae bacterium UBA5224
CGCATCAGCAGGACCTTCGAACCAAATACGGAAAACCATAAACTATATGATCAGCTCTACAGGCGGGTTTATTTAAACATGTACAGCCGCCTTGAGCCATTGTACAAAGAGATCCAGGAGATCACAGGCTACCCAGCCTATGATTAACATCAGATCAAATTAGAAAAACAGCGGGCGGCTCCTAAGCCGCCCGCTGTATATATTTTCTTGTCTGTGCTATCGAAGACTTTGTTCAAAACCCAAATAGACTTTGGTTAATCCTCTTCGCGCGCTCGTATGACGATTGTCGATTTGCCAGGGAGTTTCTTGATATCGAAATAGTTCTTCTTCGCACGCACCAGGGTCGCAAGCTGTTTTGCGCCATAACTGCGCGGGTCAAAGCCAGGGTCGATACGCCGTAATGCGGTCCCTACCTCTGAGAGCCGAGCCCAGCCATCATCATCGGCG
This sequence comes from Anaerolineaceae bacterium UBA5224, assembly GCA_002409365.1. Lineage (GTDB taxonomy): Bacteria > Chloroflexota > Anaerolineae > Anaerolineales > Anaerolineaceae > Mesolinea. The sequence goes on from DHUW01000097.1 coordinate 18,943, forward strand.
CCGGCCATCTCGATAGCGTCCCCAATATTGTCGATCAAAGCTTGCTCTTCCTTGCTCATCTGCTGCCTGGCAGCCTGCTGGCGCTTTTGGCGTTCGCGTTGTTCCAGGTTTTCGGTGTAGATGAAGACATCACAAGCAGAAACAAAGGCTCGCGGGGTCAGGTTTTTTCCGATCCCCACCACCAGTTTTCCGCTTTCACGCAGACGGGTTGCCAGGCGTGTGTAATCGCTGTCGCTCGAAACCAGGCAAAAGCCGTCCACCTGGTTGGAGTGCAAAATATCCATCGCGTCGATGATCATCGCTGAGTCGGTCGCGTTTTTGCCGACTGAGTAGGAGAATTGCTGAAAAGGCTGGAAGGCGTAGGAATTCAATGTGTCCTTCCAGGACTTCATACTGTTTGAGGTCCAGTCACCATAAATACGCCGAATCGTTGCATTGCCATAGCGGCTCGATTCGACCACAATTTGTTCAATTAAAGAGGCTTGCGCATTATCGCCATCAATTAAGATCGCGATCCGTTTCTCACGCGAACCATTAGGGGTTTCTGAAGTTGTAGGCATGTTTGTATTATAACTTGCTTTTTGAGATACCCGATCCTCAGCAGTAGCAGTCTTCTTCGACGTCCATCAGATTGTGTTTCTTATAATAATTCTGATGATACTCTTCTGCCCGGTAGAAGGTCGAAGCTGGTCGGATTATGGTCCTGATTGGGCAGTCATAAACATTCCTGGCAATCAGATCTTCCAAAACGGACTCGGCAACATGAGCTTGTTCGATGTCCATTGGGAAAATAATGGATCCATACTGTTCAGTTTGGGACATGCAGTTGTCCCCGCATAAGGTAGGGTCATGATATTTGAAGAAAGCTTCAAGGATTTCTTTATAAGTCACTATCGTTGGGTCAAATTCAACTTTGACTGCCTCAACATGCCCGGTAATTTCCTGGCAAACCTGCCGATAGGTTGGGTCTTCAGTTTGCCCACCTGTATAACCTACCTCAGTGTCCACCACTCCAGCCAATTTCTGAAAACGTGACTCTATTCCCCAAAAACAACCCCCCGCGACGATTGCTGTTTGCCTCATCTAAAATCCTTTTCCTTCCAACTGAAAATCTTTCCGGTTGTGCTTCTAAATTTACTACTGCGTCTTATTATAAGGGAACTAAAATGGAAATATAAGTTTTGTTCAGTGTTAATCTCTGTAAATAATCTCTAATATTTACCAATGTCAGTTGTAAGAAAATCACAATGAGGAGATGCAGAGAAAAGAGGATTGGCGGGTTTACTCATCTTTCAGTCTTTTTTGCACCTCTAGGAATGATATTGATGACGTGACATCGCGAGTAGGCTGCGAAAAGTTCTTTCTGTTTATTCTGCGCAAGCGACCCAGATTCTTCTTTCCTGGATTAAAAAATACGGTAAAATATTCCTTTGTTTGGAGTCTTTCGGGACTCAAATTGGTGTAAAATCCCCCACTGGGGGTCACCAATTTTTTTTGTGCATTTTAGTAATAATGGAGCAATATGGAAGCCCTTTCAATACCTCAAGAATATCTTGGAGATGTCGTCGCCAGTGCAGATAGAATCCAATCTACGGTTAAGCGCGTGGCGAAGGAGCTCTATTACGGCAAAGATTATGTAAATCAGTTGCCGATTTTGCTCTGCCTGCGCGATGGCGCAGTTCCTTTCCATCAGGACCTCACAAAAGCGCTGGATAACCTGGGCTTCGCTTACGAGAGTGCCTGGCTGAAGACCCACCATATCTATGAAGGTACCGAGGGCAGTGGCGAGGTCAATATCTTCCCCTATAAAGGCCCCGTCCTCAAAGACCGCCTGGTAGTGATCGTGGAAGACATCATTGATACTTCTGAGACCATTTTGCGTGTGTGCAACTATCTCGATCAGCATGGTGTTGCCCAGCGCAATATCTGCACCTTCCTGTTCAAAGAACGGCCTGCCAACATCAAATGGCGCAGTGTGGGACTGAATGGTTTCGGTCATCTGCCTGAAGTGCGTCACGTAGGGCTCTTCATTGAACCGCTGTTTGTGGTTGGTTATGGGCTGGACTACAATGAATTCGGTCGTGATGGCCAAGAGATCCGCGTCCTCACCCCGGAAGGTCAGGCTTGGGTCGAATCACAAATCAGAGCATGATGACAAAAAGCTGAGCAAATCTTACCACGCCCTCTTCACTGCTCCCGTCCCGCCTTTAGATGGAAAAGGAGCCAGATGTGAAAGAGGAATGATAGCTGAGGTAGCAAACTCATTTTTATTCGATGAACCAGTAGTTACCAGCATAGCAAAACTTACCACCCCCTCTTTAG
>DHUW01000097.1:21430-25765 GCA_002409365.1 Anaerolineaceae bacterium UBA5224
CCTCTTTAGAGGGGGGTAGGGGGGTGAGAGATCAAGAAACGTTGATAAAGGTACCTATTTTTATCGCTTTCAGCTGTCAACTCGCCTTGTTATCCTAAGCGCAGCAACACGAAGTGTACTTCGTAAAGAAATTTTCCTTTTCGTTTCTATATGCTATCAGCGATTCCCTGTTCCCTGTTTCCTGATCTCTGTTTCCTACTCTCAAATGTAGGATGCCAGCCGGTTGTTCAATTCGGGCGTAACCAGGGGAAGGTCATCCGCTTTGCTGACCATGCTGGACCATTCCTTGCCAGTGTTCAGCAAGGTCACTTCCACGCCTGTATGCCGCTCCACATCCGCCACCAGGTTCTTGATCTTCGGGGTCATCTGCGCCCAGCGCGTGGCATCCCTGATCTCCGGGTCCACCTGTTCGCAAAAAGTAAGCGCGATCTGGTTGGCACCGTTGAGCATGATGATGCGGTTGAGCAGCGAATAATCGATGCCTTTTGCCTTCCGCCTGATTTGTGGTTTACCGGTCTGCGGGTTAACGATTGAACTGAATTCCAAAATCCCGCGTTCGCGCATCTCTTGCTCAGAAAACTCCTCCACGTCACCCATCGACCCGGTGCCTTCACGTGTAGGCAGTGCCTTGACGCAGACGATCACATTCTCGACCTTGCGCCAATTAAGCCCCACCCCGGCGATCACCGAGGGTGTGGTCACATCCACGGAAGTGACATTGGGATATTCACCGTGGTAGCGCGATAAAAAGGTGCCCTGGGTGCTTTCGAGTGAGATCTTCCCCTCATCTGCCAGTTGGTTTGCCATTGCCGGCACATCCGCCAGATACGGCTCCAGTTCGGGGATATCTTTTGCCAGGGGTGCAATGCGGAGTACGGCATGCGAAAAGGCGATGCCAGTGCCGCTCTTGGTGCTGCCGATCGCGTTCATGCTGGCGCTGTCGATTTCTTCCTGGATGTTGGCGGGGGTAATGATCGGGCAGCGGTAGTCCACCTTGACCTGTTCGGAACTCAGGCGAAAGCGTTGCACCTCTTTGAGGAACTTTTGGGGATCTACTGCCGTGCCAGGACCAAGCCCGATCTGGCTGCCCTGCAAGATGAAACCAAGCGGCAGCTGGTTGACCTTGATGTAGTGAATGTTGAAGAAAAGTCCGTGTTCGGGGTTTGCGCCGCCCGTACCGCGGAAGACCGCCAGGGAATGATTGCGATAACTTTGCCACGCGCTCACCAGCCCCTTTGCCTCATCCCCCCAAAATCCACCAACAACCACATCTGCACCCATAATTCGCTCCTTTAAACCCTGAGAATGGCTGAATTATAGCGCATTAGCTCTTAGCTAATAACTCACCGCCTCCATCATTTCGAGATAGTGCAGCGACCTCGGTAATCTGCTTTTTCTTTTCCCTGTAAGCTCTTACCTAACAGCTATTCTTTGACCAACCCTCCGTGATAAACCAGTTCGTACACCTTCTGGCCCTGAACCAAGATCCATTCCAGCCCGCTAAAGGAACGAACATCGCCCTCATTTGTATCAAAGTAAGTCCCAAGCGGTGTTTCATATTCAAAACCGCCCAAGAATCTTCCTTCCTGATAAAGCTTGCCCAAGCTTTCCATGATGATTTCTCCTGTGGTCTGGCTGTCAAACAAATCAGCGTTCAAGATTCGCCCGTAATAATTCATCGCCCAGACTGGTTTCCCTTGATAATAGACCACTTCCTGTCCCAAAAAATCCGTTCCTCCAAAATAACTATCCAGGTAGGCAAAAGAGCCCTCGTGAAATTGCAGATCGTGAGAATGCGGGCGGTACGCCAGGCTTTTCTGTCCCCCGCCCATATAACTATTGGTTTTGGCTTTGACAATAAATTTCTCAAGTTCGCTTGTATCCAGTTTGCTCATCCATTCCTCCTTGATCAGTTAAACTATTTTACCTTCTGGGTCACCGTGGTTTAAAATAGTAATACTTATAAAAGAGGTGAAAATGTCAAAATTAACCCCAAAAGTTATTCTGGAAGGTACCCGGTTGACCTTCAAAACGGAAATCGCTTTCGAACTGAACGATCATCCCCGTTTCACTGGTCCACGCAAATACCGCTATCATTCACCCCTCATTTCGGCGGAATGGTGCACCTTCACCAATTACCCCTGGGGGCGGGGCTTGATCAACTTTTCTCCCGAGGAGGAAGCCCAGGCATTGGAGACATACGAGACCTGGCTACGCCTGTTCGAACTGAACCGCTATTACTCCTGGGTCGTCGATCGTTTTCATATTTCAACGCAAATGTATCAATGGCTGATTTACGGAAAACGTTATGATTTCTCGTGGCTGGAAGAGCGTTTGCTTCCGCTCAATTTCCGTCTCATATTTTTAACCCGCACCCCGGAATCATTCGCGGCTGCCCGCGAGGAGCGCCTGAAGGTCTCTGGCAACCCAGGTCAATATGACAACCTGGATCTTTTTCATCGGGAACAAGAAGTGCTCGAGGAGCTTGTCAGCCATTCTCAGTTGCCCACCCTTAAATTGGACATCAGTGACAATAACGTTCCCAGGGCTGTCGAAACGATCGTGGATTGGATGGCTGCGACCGGCGGCCTGGAAATGCCTGAATAGTTTGCCCTCTGACTTACGGAATATTGCGTTTTCGTTCACGATCGAACGAATCTTCGCAATAGGTCAATGCTTTTGCTGTAGGGAATGTGGTTTGTCCCGTTCTGGAAATAGTTCATATTGAAGTGCGGCAATCTGCGCCGATTATCTATCATTGTGACTGCTTGCGCACGGAGTGTGGAGCGTAGCGACTGTGGCAATCTGCCTTTTGCTTTATTTGTCATTACGAGCAAAGCGTGGCAAGCTGCCTTTAATCTGTCATTCTGGGCAAAGCGAAGAATCTTACCCAAACAACCTACCAGATCCTTCACAACGAAGGCTCAGGATGACAAATTTTCTGTCATTGCGAGCGAAGCGTTGCAATCTGCCTTTTTCTTGTTTCCTGTTCCCCGTTCCCTGCTCCCTGTTTTCTGTTCCCTGTTCCCAGATCCCAGTTCCCTGCACTCTCCTAAATATAAACAAACGGGCTTTGCCGGGAGTGGCTGAAAACCTGCCAATGAGAATCCGTTGAGCCGATTTCTTTGAGGTGCGAGAAGTGGATGATGCGCCGATTATTTTGCGGCGAAGGTGAATTGGCTTCGTAGTCGCCAACAAAAATGCGCGCCTTGTTTACCTCTTCTTTCAAGTAAACAATTACTTTATCCATTTCATCCAGCCTGGTTGTAGAGGTTTTATAGTTTCCAATGCTGCCAGTACCATCTTTGCGAATTTCCAGTTTTTCACCACGGGTAAAAAAGACCACCGCCTTCTGACCAGGCGGAAGGATATCTCTGGCTGTCTCAATAGTTTTCATAGGTAACCTCCTGTCAGGGATCATGAAACCCTGATGCAGAGCACTTGGGGTTCGATAAATTAGGATAGGTATGAACGATTAATCGGATTTTATCAGCCAGCTCCATCACAATTTTTCCCGTACAGTTTCAAGGAAAGTGAGTGCGCGGAAATTTACGGAACCTAATAGCAGGTCATAACCTCTACCCTAGCCAAGGAATGCGGTTGAGTTCAATCCGGACCAGCGCGGGCTGCGATCGAAAATTACAAATCAAATTGATTGTTCCGAAATCTGATCGTTAACTTGTCGTCGCAACTCCATTGGATTATCGATGGATTTGAAAAATTCTTGCGTTCCACCACTTCCATTGACAGTCACAGTTCCAAATCCAAAAATTCTGCCGACCAGAGGCTGCGAAACTGCAATACTTTCCACTTGTTTCAGTAGGATTTCCAAAGAGTGTTGGAGAATTACACCTCTCTTAGCAATTATTCTGCGATTAGTAAGTGCAAATTCGGTTGTGATGATAATAAGAATTACTTGGATGATCAAGACTACACTAAGGATGATAGTAAAGAAGAGAAAGAGTGGATGAACTTTTGAAGCCAACCAATTAATTAATATGAGTAGAACCATCGGCCATATTAGTACTTTCCAGGAAGTTTTTGCTCGATAAATAATAGTCTCATCATTAGCAAGTCTTTTTTCAATATAACCCATTATTATCCTCCGAATATTTGTTAGTATAAATATTATAAGTCATATAAAAATATAATTGGGTGATATTCGCAATAATACGATCAAAATGCCATGTTCCATATGCAAAAAAAAGGGATTGAGAGGATTCGAACACTCAATTAGCAATAAATGGCTGATAACAGGTTTATTTTCAATGAATTTTCAGCAGTGGAAACAAAAAACGGGAGGCAAAACTACCTCCCGCTAAAAGCGTGGTTTTG
>DHUW01000097.1:26010-28779 GCA_002409365.1 Anaerolineaceae bacterium UBA5224
GCCGGGTATTGGGAGTTGAAGCCATCGGGCAGGGGTTTATTCATCAGGTGCTTGATGAGGATGCCGAGATAACCCCAGACGATCACCAACCCATAAGCAGCATCCCGGAACTTCAGCGTGGTTGCCACGCCGATCAGCAAGCCGACCAACAGAATGATGACCGTCCAGATCTGCTCTGAGAGACCCAGTAAATTCACGGGTGAACCCAGGAGGTACACCAGGAGGGTGGTCACATTGGCAATGGCCGCCACGGTGATCCAGCCAAAATAAACGCTGAAAGGCAGGCGAATGAAGAATTTTTCGTTCCTGGTCAACTGCTCTTTATTGATGCGGATGGTGATCAGCGCCAGGCTCACCAGGATGATAAGCATGAACACTGTAGATAACGGAATATTTTTATAGTGCCAGGCGAAGATCCAGGCTGCGTTCGCCAGGGATGAGATGGAGAATAAGGTGCCAACATCTTTCAAGAGAGCGGTTTTGACCTCTTCACCCTTGCGGAAAAGACCGAGTTGATAAGCGGTATGGGCTGCCAGCAGAAGGTAGATCACACCCCAGATAATGAAAGTGATGCCAGTGGGAGCAAACAGATTGGGATAAGAATCCGAAATATCCCCGGTGATCATGCCATTGATCGGCAGCGCGTTCGCAAGTCCGTTCACAATGACCATGGCAAGGTAGGTAAGCAGTACGATGATGCTGATTGAGTTTGTCTTTTTCATAAATTCCCTCGAATATTTGATTATTTTTTATAATACCATGTTCGATTATAGCAAAAAGCCAAATCGATTTACGGGGTTTGTATCGCCTGAATTAAACGGGAAACAGCATACTTGCTTTCACCAAATAATTGGAGAAAAGGTCAATCAGTATATAGAGGAAAAACCTGACCCTTGATCAGGATTCTTTTCCGAAATTTATTGAGGTTTGCCCGGATTTTCCAGAGAATAGACATAGGTGTCTTTCCAGATTGGCTCGCCATTAGCATCTCTCCAAAAGAAGACATTTTTCTCCAGGTGAGCGATGCAACTGAAACCCAGATTCTCCAACAACTGACAGGAGTTTCGATTCTCCGGGTCGCATTCTGCGAAGATCCTGTCTGTGCCATCGGAAAACGCTTCATGAATCAGATCTGTGCAACTTTCTTTGGCAAAACCCTGCTTCCAGTAATCTTTATTGAAAACAAAACCGAGCTCAAGTGCATTGTTTTCTCTTTTCCCAAGATAGATATTGCCGATCAGCTTGCTGCTGGATTTCAGCTCGACTGCGACCATCTCGTCCGACTGGATCCTTCGGTTCAACTCCGCCCCAACCTCTTCCAGGGTCATTGGAAGGTACGGTTCGAACTTAACCACTTCTGAATCGGAAAGGTATTCAAAAAGATCCATCAAATCTTTTTCAGAAAATCTTCGCAAGATTAATCGATCGGTGATGATTCTCATGACTGTCAATTTGCAGGCGGTTGAAAACAAAGATTCTGTTCCAGTTAAATAAAGAATGGGCCCGGAAGGATTCGAACCTTCAACCAAGCGGTTATGAGCCGCCTGCTCCGCCATTGAGCTACAGGCCCTGATTGGAATTAGATTTTACCACAGCCTTTAGCATGGTTGAACAAAAGAGTCAGGCTGAATTCCAGCCTAACAGGCTGGCTCGTTCTGACTCTCTCAACTCAGATAAATTTAGCTTAAGCGTTGTTCGCTTAGAAATTACTGTTGTTTCGTTAATTTCTCGAGAGCAACGGCGATCTGCCCTCCGACCAGGGCGTTGTTGTAGACAAGGTGCAGGTTGGCTTCGAGGCTCTTGCCTTCTGTTCGTTTCGTGATTTCGCTGAGCAGGAAGGGGGTGATGTTCTTGCCCGAAACGCCCTGCTCCTGTGCAGCCTGGACAGCATCTTCAATGACATTATCGATAAATTCATGGTCGAGAGAATAATCTTCAGGAATGGGATTGACCACCAACATTCCTCCACGCAGATTCAGCTGATCTTTGGCAACGATAACTTTGGCAATTTCTTCCGGCGAATCAGCTCTTTCTACCAGCTTGATGTCACTTTTGGCAGTAAAAAACGCCGGCAACACATCGGTTTTATATCCAATGACAGGGACTCCCTTGGTTTCGAGGTATTCCATGGTGCGGGGAAGGTCGAGAATGGCTTTAGCCCCAGCACAGATCACAACCACATCAGTCTGAGCAAGCTCTTCCAGGTCAGCGGAGACATCCATGGTTTCTTCAAAACCACGATGAACTCCTCCGATGCCACCGGTGACAAAAACCTTGATGCCGGCTAAATGAGCGGAATACATGGTGGAGGCGACGGTAGTAGCGCCGAGCTGTTTGCGGGCGATGATGCCGGGGAAATCACGTATGGAAACTTTTGCCACACCTTTAGAACTGGCGAATACTTCCAACTCTTCATCAGTGAGCCCAATTTTTATCTTGCCGTTCATAATGGCAACGGTGGCAGGCACGGCGCCTGTGCTGCGAATGATGGACTCAACTTTCTTCGCCATCTGGATGTTTTGTGGGTAAGGCATACCGTGCGAAATAATGGTCGATTCGAGCGCAACCACTGCCTTGCCTGAATCAAGTGCGGTTTGAACTTCGGGTTTAATGTCCACGAGCGGATTGTTTTTCATTTTGATCTCCTGATATTTATTTACTATTAAGCGGCTTAGGTTTGAGACGGTGAACAAAACATGGATACAGCTCCACTATGCTTAACCACCTCGGCTGCCAAACTATTACCTGAGTTGAGCCAGTTTTGGGGGG
>DHUW01000097.1:29069-60277 GCA_002409365.1 Anaerolineaceae bacterium UBA5224
CTTCCGGATCGACATCCAGGCGCCCTTCTCCCCAAGCTTGACAACGACACAACTGGTCAATGCGGAAGCTTTTTCGAGGGCGATGGAGGGGTCCTCTTCCCCAGTCAGAATGGCTAATTCACGGCGATTGGGAAGCAATATGTCGGTAAGCTGCAGAATCCTAGCACGAATTTCTGGCAAGACATCCCCGATGAGGGGGGAAGGATCCAATGCGACAAGGTTGCCTTGCGCGTGAACGAATTCTGCAGCAGCAAGTACAACCTGAGCCTGGTCCGGATAGAGCAATTGGTAGCCGGAGGTGAGTAAAACGTTTGTGTTGCGGATGGTCTTGACAAGATCGGGTCCAACCGATAGGGGATTGGAGGAGGCACCGCGGTATGAAAACATGGTGCGCTCTGAGCTGGCATCGATCATGGTGATCGTAAAGCCGGTGACCTCGCCAAATTGAATGCCAGAAGTGTCAACCCCGACAGTTCGCATTTGATCAAGGATAAGGTCGCCATTGAGATCGCGACCAATTGTGCCGCAGAATTTTACTGGTGCACCCAACCAGGCTAAGGCAATGGCGGTGTTTGCGGCGGAACCGCCGACATTTTTGGAGGTGGAGAGAATGATGGTGTCTTCACCCGGTTTTGGCATGCTCTCGATCCAGTATTGATGATCAATCAAGGCATCACCGATGACCAGGATTTGAGGTTCCCCAGAATTGTTATGGGTGGTATTTTCAGAAACAACTGCCATTTGCCAGACCTTGCGATATCACTATTGAGTACTTGCATCACCCAAGAAGGGAGCCAATCTTATGCGTGGCGAAATTATACTATGATGGCAAAACATAAATTCGGAAAAACCATATCCTGGCGAAGGAGTTCCTGTAGAGTTGAGGTATGTCTCAACTATGATGTGGCAGGCATCCTTAAGCAGGACAGTCCAGTCAGTCCAGTTCCAGATGAAACAGAGGTATGTCATGAAGATGATTCCGCTAGTCCGAGGACTCCCTCTTGAGCGGTGCTGTTTATAGGATAACAACAAAAAATAGCAACATCCATAGTTACCCAAGTAGGCCGACATCCACAACTCATAAACTCTGACGGAAAACTTCAAGCATTGCCCAAGAGGGGGGTAAAAAAGAGATTGCAGCCAAGATCCATCAAAGCGGAGTGAATTATGTTTGTTTTTTTCCTGCTAATTTCGTATACTGTTTGTCGTAAGACTAAATCTTTAGTATCACAATCAATCAAGAAAAGGAGATTCCAATGAAAAACACAAGAAAGCTGCTCGTAGCAGTATTTGCTATTGTTTTGATCTTCACCTCGGTGGGAATACCTGTGGGTGCACAAGTTGGCATCGACAATGGAACAACCTCTCCTGGCGAAGGAAATACTCTGGAAAACGCTGGAACAAACGCAGCAGTTCCTGGTGGTCCTGGTTTTGTTATGATCCACCCTACAGCTTTTGTACCGATGTTTTCTGAATGGCCATATTCTTTTGGTATCGGTGGTGGAGCGCTTTACAACCCTGGAACTGCTGAATATTACTATGAAGCTGCAGTTAATCTTCCCCATGGCGCAAAAATCACAAAAGTGGTTGTTTATTACTTTGATAACAGTGCCACGTCAAATATTTGGGTAATACTTGCCGGAATAAGCATGGACGATTACTTGCTTCCGAATCTGGCATATCTTGTAACTTCAGGTGCAGAAGCCAACAACCGGGTCATGGAAGATACCACGATCTCTCCAGATGTAATCGATAATCAGAGTTTTGCCTATTGGGTGGAGGTTGGTATTCCGGGTAATGAGTCATCAAATCTGAATTTGCGAGGTATCCGGATCGATTACGAATACCCAGTAAGTTTGCCGCTGATCAATAAGTAACTGTTGCAATGAACAGGGAAGAGTAAAAGTTTTACAAGACCCACCCCTTTCTAAGAAGGGGGTGGGTCTGTTATTTGGTTAGAGACCTTCGGTCAAATCCTCTGTGCTGTTTGCCAACATCATAACACGCATAAGGGTGCTTCGCAAAACACCAGCACAATCGACTGCTAATCGTTATTTATGCACTTTCGCCCAGCTATCGACCAGACCGATGGTGCGATTGAATATTAGGGCGCCTGGTTTGGAGTCTTCGCTGTCGAGTGTGAAATAACCATTTCGCACAAACTGGAAGACTTCACCAACCTTTGCCTCTGTTAGTGAGGGTTCCAGCTTGGCTATGAGCACTTTTTTGGAGTCCGGATCAAAGTAGTCCATGAAGGTCTCGCCTTCAGGCAGATCTTCGGGATGTTCATTGGCGAACATCTGCTCGTAAAGACGGCATTCGGCATCAATGGCATGGTTTTCAGCGACCCAATGGATGGTGCCTTTGACTTTGCGGCCGTCTGGCGACATGCCGCCACGAGTTTCGGGATCGTAGTTGCAATGAATTTCAAGAAGATTGCCATGTTCATCCTTCACCACGCCGGTGCAAGTAACGTAATAGGCGTTCATGAGCCGTACTTCGCGTCCGGGTGAGAGACGGAAATATTTGGGTGGAGGGGTTTCCTCAAAATCGCTGCGTTCAATATAGATCACTCGACCAAAAGGCACTTTGCGGGTGGCAGAATTTTCAGGGTCCTGCGGAAAATCCGGGACATCGAATTCTTCTTCCAGGTCAGAAGGATAATTATCGATGACCACTTTAAGTCGTTCGAGGACTGCCATACGACGCGGCGAGGTCAGGTTGAGCTGGTCACGGACGATGTGCTCAAGCAGTTCGACTTCGACAAAGCTGTCTGCCTTAGCCACACCAATGGTGTCGATAAACTCACGAATCGCGGTGGGTGGGTAACCGCGCCGGCGCATGGCAGCCAGGGTGGGCATACGCGGATCGGTCCAGCCAGCGACGTGGCCCTCTTCGACCAATTTTCGTAATTTACGCTTGGACATGACTGTGTGGGTCAGGTTGAGACGGGCAAATTCTATCTGCTGCGGATGAAAAATCTCGAGTTCATCGAGGAACCAGTCGTAGAGAGGTCGGTGATTTTCGTATTCAAGACTACACATGGAGTGCGTGATACACTCCAACGAGTCAGACTGACCATGGGCAAAGTCGTACATGGGGTAAATGCACCATTTGTTGCCGGTACGATGATGCTCTGTGTGGATGATGCGGTACATGACCGGGTCGCGCATATTCATGTTAGGCGAGGCCATATCGATCTTGGCGCGCAGAGTCAGGCTGCCATCGGGGAATTCTCCAGCACGCATGCGCTTGAAGAGATCCTGGTTTTCAGCTATAGGGCGATCACGCCAGGGGCTGTTTTTGCCAGGTTCGGTAAGAGTGCCGCGGTATTCGCGCATTTCGTCAGCAGAAAGCTCGTCCACATAGGCTTTGCCCTTGTTGATCAACTTGACTGCCATCTCGTAGAGGGGCTCGAAGTAGTCAGAAGCGTAATATTCACGGTCGCCCCAATCGAAACCCAGCCAGTGTATGTCTTCCTTGATAGCGTCGACGAATTCGACGTCTTCCTTGACAGGATTGGTATCATCGTAACGCAGATTGGTGAGCCCACCATAGTCTTCTGCCATTCCGAAATCGATGACGAGGGCTTTGGCATGCCCGATGTGAAGGTAACCGTTGGGTTCGGGTGGGAAACGGGTGTGGACACGCCCGCCAAAGCGACCGGTGCGGTTGTGTTCGTCGATGATATCGCGAATAAAGTTGGTTTTGGTTAGGCTTTCTTCGGTCATGGTAGTACTCCTCTTTTAAATAAGCAATTATATCAGCATCAGAGAACAGAGAATAGTTTATAACAGCCGGTTCGTTGAGCATAGAACAAAAAAGGAGGTCATGGAGACCTCCCTTGTGAGCAGAAATTTGTGTTAGCTATGCTTTCAAAAATTCGCGGACGGAAGGCAACTGACCGGCTGAGCCGAGGTACTCGTTCTTCTGTTCGATGAATTTGGCATATTCGGCCATGAAGATCTTGCCAGGGTCGCGCAGATCAAATTTTGCAGGATAATCACGGAAGAACTCGCGGTGAACACGGGTCCAAACCAGTCGACCATCAGTATCGATGTTGATCTTGGTTACGCCCAATTCGGCTGCTCGACGGAATTGGGTGGCGTCAACACCCTTGGCGCCAGCCAGCTTGCCGCCAGCAGCGTTGATACGTTCAACTTCTTCCTGGGGAACGGAGCTGGAGCCGTGCATTACCAGGGGGAAACCGGGCAGGCGATTCTGGATTTCTGCCAAAACGTCAAAATGAAGCGATTGGGTACCGCTAAACTTGAATGCGCCGTGGCTGGTACCGATGGCGACAGCCAGTGAGTCAACCCCAGTGCGCTCAACGAATTCGCGAGCCTGGTTGGGGTCGGTCAGTTTGGCGTCGGATTCGCTAACAGAAACATGCTCTTCCACACCACCAAGCATACCCAGTTCGGCTTCAACAACGATGCCCTTGGCATGAGCTGCGTCAACAACACGTTTGGTGATGGCGATATTTTCTTCAAAGGGATGCCCACTGGCATCGATCATGACTGAGCTATAGAAACCCGAGTCGATACAATCGTAGCAGGTGGCTTCATCGCCATGGTCAAGATGGACAGCGAAGATGGCTTCGGGATAGACCTCGTCAGCAGCACGGATCAGACCTTCCAGGAAAGCTTTATCAGTGTAGGTGCGGGCACCTTTGCTGATCTGGATAATGAATGGGGCTTCGGAGTCCAGATTGCCTTTAAAAAGACCAACGATCTGTTCAAGGTTATTGATGTTGTAAGCTCCGATGGCATATTTGCCATAAGCGTGTTCAAATAGTTTTTTGGTGGTGACAATCATAATAGACTCCTTGGTAGGGATTTTTCTTTAATTATACTGTAGTCCTTGGTTGGTTTCAGTGCTGTAAACGAGAAGAATTTCAGGAAATTTAGCTTTCAAGCGCTTCTCTGTAAATCTCGCGAAGTCTTTGGGCATACGCGGCGGGGTCATGCATCTCGCGGATGCGTTCAATCGATTTGAGTGCTTTCGTGTAAATTACTGATGGGTCGGCATTGATACTCCGAACGATGGTTTCCAAACCGATCTGGATTTGTTGTGAAAGACGTTGACGATCTTCGGGTGTACTATAAAGTGCTTCGCCAAGATCGTTTTTAGGGACACGGATGAGCCAACCGACATCGGTGTTGTTGATTTCGGGCAGCGCGCGCACATCAGTGCTGATCACAGGTAGACCACAAGCCTGTGCCTCCAATACTGATAGTCCATACGTGTCTGCGTAAGTTGGCAAGAGCCCAACATCACAACCTTTCATGAGTTCCATGACTTGAATATGAGGAATATTTTGGTAATGCTCAATCCAGTCAGGATTCTCTTCGATGAAACTGAGCGCCCAGTTCCGATCATCTTCAGTCTCTTGGGCTGCATAAGCGTCCAACCTTATTGAACTCACCAAGACCAGTTTGATATCCGCGTGTTCTTTCTTAATGAGGCTCTCAAATGCCAGGAATACTTCTTTGCCACCTTTACGAAAAAAGCCATCTCCGACCAGGCAAAAACGAATTGGTTGGGATCTGCCGTATGGATGTTCCAATGGATGTTCTACCAACACCTCCTGGGGTGGGTGCAAAACGGTCATTTTATTAAGAATAACCTCACGATCTTCAAAAGGAAGTTCTGTGAGCAAGTCCCGCTCGAACTCTGCCGCAGCCTGCGACCAGGCGATAATGCGCTTACAGGATGGAGATTTTAAGGCGTGAAAACCTCTCTGGAGGAGAGGTGTCATCTCAAGTGGAAGCTTGGTTTTTCCATGATAACGGGTCAAAGCGGTCGAAAATCTTGGTAAAAGGGTCTCAAAATGAGAGACCCAAGGCGTACGTCCGTAACTTACACCGTTAGAAAAATGGAGAATGTCAACTTTGTTCAATTCAAAATCGTCGAACTGATTATTCAGGTCAAAAGTAGGGAAAAGCCCTTTGTTCAAGTTGCGGTTGGCAAACAAAGCCGCCCTTCGCAAATTACTGTAGAGATCTTTAACAGGCACGTACTCTGCTTCCGGAAGTTTGAATAGAATGTTCCGAAGGTACGTGTAATAGTCAAAGCGGTAAGATAGGACTCCAATTTTCATAATTCACAATTATATCCTCTCAGAGAATCACTATCGGAACTCAAAAGTAGGGAATCCAACCACCTGTATAGTTGATTTCTAGTTTTTTCGAAACCGGAACTAAGACGAACTCGTTCAGCAAATTCCCCATAATGCGACCAAAACTTAACTACCCTGAAGTTCGCTGTATATTGAGGAAATAGGTTAGCTGCTATAGCAGCTGGATCGCTAATCATCTTGAGAAAAGATTTGTGTAGTAATGATCGCCAACTTTGAGACAAAGGTTTGGATTTATTAATTCTTTGTTTTTGGTAGCTTCGATACAAACTAAGATATACAGATGTAGTCCCCAAACCTTTTCGAAAGCGTTTGAAGTAATGTGGACTCAAACGATCAATCGGCATATAGTGTCTAAAATGGAGGTCTTCTTGATAGTGAAGATCCCAACCGATCAATCGAAGTAATATCTGCAGTTCTGTATCTTCTCCTGACAACAGTTGAGTCCCCGCACGGCTGCGAAGCAGAGGTTCAAAACCAGAAGTTGCCAGCCGGTCAAATGCCTCCTTTCGTAAAATACTACCTGCAGCATAAAAATAACTATCGAAATCCAGAACTGGACCATTTGTCGGATATTGAGGTCCTACTGCATAATTCTGTTGATAACGATCAAACCAAACCGGTTTGTTGGATTCAAAAACAGGTGTACCCTTTCCAAAGATGGCAGCAGCTTTAGGTGCTTGATCTAGGTAAAAAACTGCCTTCTGCATCCAATCTTCATCAACCCAATTATCCTGGTCGACAACTCCGATGTAAGCATATCTAGCCTCCTGCATACCTCTAAACTTTGCATATCCTGTTCCCTGGCGCTCTTCTTGAACTATACGCAATTCCATTTCTCCATGCCAGGCCTTTTTTGCCAGGGTTACAGTATCATCAGTTGAATTATTGTCGACTAATAATACCTCCCAAGGGAAATCGGGGACTTTATGCATTTTCATTAAGCAATCTAGAGTTTTTTCAATTATTGATGATGCGTTGTAACAAGCGATTAAAATGGTTAATCCATGTTGAGGATGAGGAACTCCCGTTATCTGTTCGGATTTCATTTGTCTTATCCTACTTTGCATTTATTTTTTGGTCAAGCTTGTTATGTGGTTAAAATCGGTTTCCAAAGTGTAAATAGAACAACTGCGACCAATGCCATCCCTGCACCAAAATAAAACGGAGCAGAGGGACCAAAGCCCGCCCAACTTCCCACTCCACTCCACAGGATACCGGCAATTAGAGATGCAGGGAAGTCGAGAATGCCAAGCACGGCGTTATAAGAGCCATAAGCAGTTCCACGTAGTTCTGCTGGCACCAGGTCGCCAACCATGGCTTTGGCTGTGCCGTAAGTGAGTCCATAATAAAAACCGTAGGCGACATAGAGCAGGGCAATGTGTACTGCTGATCCGGCGAGGGCGAAACCAAGGTAGATGAGCACGTAAACCACCCATCCACCGATAATCAGCTTCTTCCTGCCGATCCTGTCAGACAAGATGCCCGCAGGAGTAGAAATAGTTGCATAAATGAAGTTGAATACCGCCAACATTAAGAGGATATGCAAAACACTCATTCCCCGTTCCTGGGCGCGCAAGACGAGAAAAGCGTCTGAAGAATTACCGAGGTCAAAAATGCCAACAATGATCATAAAGAACAGGAAATTTTTGCCCAGACCTTTGAAAGTGATTTTGGGTGCTGCTCCCGCCTTACCGGTCTTTACATCACGGCTGCCAACCGCTAAGGCGATCACTGCCAATATGGCTGGCAAAATACTGACGAGCACGATGGTTTGAAAGGTTTTTTGTTGGAAAGTGGCATCAGTTGACTGTACACGCCAAACCACGAAGGCAGCAATCAATATACCCAGCATTGCCCCCGCGGTGTCAGAGGCGCGATGGAGACCGAAGGCAAGACCACGCTGGTGGGGTTCGACGGTGTCAGCCACAAGGGCGTCGCGTGGAGCGGTACGGATGCCTTTGCCAACCCGGTCAGTCCATCGAATGGCAGCAACACGTTCCCAGGTGTTGGCAAAATAAAAGAAAGGTTTCGAGAGGGCAGAAAGACCATAGCCGAGAACAGCCAGCCATTTACGACTGCCAATTTTATCG
Source organism: Anaerolineaceae bacterium UBA5224 (assembly GCA_002409365.1). GTDB lineage: Bacteria > Chloroflexota > Anaerolineae > Anaerolineales > Anaerolineaceae > Mesolinea. The sequence goes on from DHUW01000097.1 coordinate 37,302, forward strand.
GAGAGCCAACCTGAAAAGACTTTCAGGATGCTGGAGGTAGCTTCTGCAATACCTTCAATCAGACCAATAATGTTAGTTTTAACGCCCAAAACATTAGACATAAAGAGCGGCAAAACATTGATGACCATCTCACTGGAGATGTCCATCAGGAAGCTGGTGACGCTCACTGCCCAAACGTTTTGGGGAAGGTTTTTAAATATATTTTTTTTCGGGGTTCCGTTGGATTCAGAGTTTTCGACCTCAGGGTCGACTGGTGCTGGAATTTCGAGTTGATTGGATTCGTTTGTATTTTGCATCTTTCAATCTTACTACTATTTTGGCCACATAAACATATGTGCTGGCCGAATGTATAACGAGTTTGGAAGTTGACATCGGGAGGTGCAAGCCCCTCCTGTACAGATGGGCTTTAATCCATCTGCAGCGACTAATATTGCCTGCTTCTTGAGATACACCTGGTGACACTAAAATCGTTGATATTTGTCGAATAGATTTGACTACCATTATCCCAAAGTGTATACTCTACAATTGCGTGTTTACAAAAATCAGCAGGATTTTAGCGATGAGTATTATTGACAAACCCTACCAACCAATTGAAATCAACAAAATCGCCTCAGGCAGAAAACTGAGCATTTTGTGGCATTTAACAAGCGGTTTCCATTTCCATTATTTAGTTGCCACTGTGTTCACAGGGCTCGCAGCCTTGGCACGCACCTGGATGTACCTTTACCTGGGAGGTTTTGTTGACCGCGTGCTTACCAATGGTGTAGCCGGGAGCAACCTGGTCCTTTCGGCATTGAGTTTTGGTTCATTGATCGTTCTGCAGGCGCTCTCGAGCTTTATGGCGTCCTGGATGGCAAATTTTACTGCCGAAAATTCCACACGCCGTCTGCGTGACATCCTCTTTGATCACATCCAGCGTTTGCCCTACAGCTACCATTCCGAAGCTAAAACTGGCGATCTGTTGGAGCGGGCAACTTCAGACGTAGACACTGTCAGGCGCTTTTTTGCAGACCAGGCAATCGGTATTGGCCGAATCGTAATGATTTTTGTTATCTCTTTCCTGGCGATCACCCGCATCGATCTACACCTGGCACTGATTTCGATCATCATCATTCCGATCGTTTTGGTGGTTTCGATGTTCTTCTTTAGAGCTCTCTCGAAAGCGTATGAAGCTTACCAGGAACAGGGCGCTATCCTTTCCACCGACCTGCAGGAAAACCTGAGCGGTGTACGCGTGGTCAAAGCCTTCGCCCGCCAGCAGTATGAGATTGACAAATTCGATAAAGACAACAATGAAAAGTTTCGCTTGGGTAGAAAGTTCACCTGGATGCACAGCCTGTTTTGGCCTTTAACCGATGTCATCTGTTCAGCTCAAACGGTAGGCAGCAGTTACACCGCTGCATTAATGGTAATCAATGGTGCCATGACCCTGGGTCAGTTTATGACCTTCGTTGGTCTGTTGGGTTGGCTGATCTGGCCTATTCGCAATTTAGGTCGTCTGATCATCGACACCTCTCGCACCTTTGTTTCGTTGGGTCGTATCACCACCATCCTCAAGGCGGATGAAGAAGACATGATCACTGCTACCTTCCAGCCGGAAGACGGCATCAAGGGTGATATCACTTTTGAAGATGTTTGCTTCGCCTACGAAAAAGATCAGGCAGTGCTTGAAAATGTCAGCTTCAGCTGCAAGGCTGGCGAAGTTGTTGCCCTGTTGGGTTCAACCGGATCCGGAAAGACCTCTCTTGTCAACCTTCTGCCCCGTTTCTACGATGTTACTTCAGGACGCATTCTCCTTGACGGCGTGAACCTGAACGAATATTCAAGAGAATTCTTGCGTTCGCAAATCGGCATCGTAGAACAAGAGCCTTTCCTGTTTTCGACCACCATACGCGAGAACATCACCTATGGCGTCCATCGGGAAGTCAGCGAGGAAGAGATCATCGCCGCGGCCAAGGAAGCCGCCATTCATGATGTAATTCTCGAGTTCAAGCATGGATACGACACCCTCGTAGGCGAACGAGGTGTTACGCTTTCTGGCGGGCAAAAACAACGCCTGGCGATTGCGCGCACGCTGTTGATCAACCCGCGCATTCTGATCCTGGATGATTCCACCTCTTCTGTTGATATGGAGACGGAAGTGCAGATCAGGGCAGCGCTTGAAAGCCTGATGGCAAACCGAACAACCTTCATCATCGCTCATCGCATCCAAAGCATCATGAACGCTGATCAGATCCTGGTATTCGACCAGGGCAAAATTGTCCAAAAAGGCGTGCATGAAGAGCTTTTGAACCAACCCGGAATGTATCAGGACATCTATGAGATCCAGGCTCGGATCGACAGTGCCCTGCAAGAGGAAATTGAACGTGTCGACCTATTATGATGAAAACGAATTAGACGACGAAGTCAACCTGCAAAGCGGTGTACTCGGTCGGCTTTTTAAACTGCTAAAACCTTACAAGGTGACAATGATTGCTGCCATTCTGGCGATTGCGATCACTTCATGGCTGGATGCTTATTTTGCGATATTAAATAAACGCATCATCGACGAAGGTATCATTGCCAGAGATATCCCTGCCATGATTGGCTTGTTCCGTAATTATGGGATCATTGTCGTGGGGCAGGTCATTGCCTTTTTCGTGATGATGCTGAGTGTCGGTGTGCAGGGTGAGCGCCTTCGCTATGATTTGCGCAAGCATCTCTTCAACCAACTGCAGAAACTTTCGTTGTCTTACTTTTCCAAGACACCCATTGGCTGGATCATGTCGCGGGTTACCTCCGACACCGAAAAGATGGCTGATCTGCTGACCTGGGGCATCATTGATACGACGTGGGCACTGACCAACATCGGCTTCGCAGTTTATTTCATGCTCCATTTGAACACACAGTTGGCATTGATTGTGATCCTTTCTCTGCCCTTGATGATCATTGTCTCCTTCAAGTTCAGGGTCAAGATTTATTATCACTATCGCAGGTCGCGTAAAGCGAACTCGAAGATGACAGCATCACTAAACGAGAACATCACAGGTGTTCGGGTTGTTAAGGCGCTGTTGCGAGAGGATAAGAACCTGGAAAATTTCAAAGTGCTCTCAACGGATATGTTCCGCGAGAGCTACCGCGCGGGCTTCCTCTCGGCTATCTACCTGCCAACCATCCAGACGATCAGCGCAATTTCGCTCGTTTTAGTGCTTTGGCGTGGTGGGGTAATGGTCGGTAACAGCCTACTCACAGTTGGCACACTGCAGGCTTTTATCTCCTATATTATGTCAATATTGTGGCCAATCCAGGACCTCGCCAGGGTATATGCAGAAATGCAGAATTCTGTCGCTTCTGCAGAACGTGTATTTTCACTGCTCGAAACCAAGCCTGAAGTTCACAATCGTGAGAACCTGGTCCCCGTGGATTCCCTTGTCGGCGATGTGGAGTTCGATCATGTCTCTTTCCATTATGAAGACGACGAGCCGGTCATTCAAGACCTGAGCTTCCATATCCCCCAGGGGCAGAAAGTCGCCCTGGTTGGTACGACTGGTGGCGGAAAGACGACCATTGTTAACTTGCTTGCCAGGTTCTATGAACCAACTTCCGGTACGATCCGTATCGCTGGACATGATTACCTGGAATATTCTTTGGAAGATATTCAATCCCGTATCGGGGTAGTGCTGCAGATCCCCCACCTTTTCTCCGGAAGCATCCGCGAAAACTTGCGCTATGGACGCCTGGATGCGACTGATGAAGAAATCGAAGAAGCCGCAAAATTGGCAGGCGCACACGATTTCATCGTCAAGTTTGAAAAAGGTTACGATTCAGATGTTGGTGAGGGCGGCAACCAGCTTTCTGTTGGTCAAAAACAACTGATCAGTATCGCCAGAGCACTATTGGCAGACCCCGATATCTTCATAATGGATGAAGCTACCAGCTCGGTGGATACACTGACCGAGGTTTTGATCCAAAAAGGAATGCATCAGCTCATGACCGGACGGACGAGTTTCATCATCGCGCATCGTCTTTCGACTATCAAATCTGCCGACCAGATCTTCGTGATCGAAGATGGACAGATTGTGGAAAGAGGCAGCCACCAGAGCCTGATCCGGCAGCGTGGGATCTACTACAACCTTTATACCAAGCAATTCCGCCACGATATGGAAACGAAGTTCGATCCATTCATTGAATCGGGAGCAAAAGCCAACCCGGCTTGATATGAGATTTGCTGTTAATTACTCCACCCCATTGGGAGACCTGATCAGGGAATCTGCTGTCAAAGTCGACTTGCTCAAATGCCCGGAATGGAATGGCATTGTCAATGCAGCCCGACCGATTGGTCGGGTTTATATTCATTATGACATTTCGATCGGTACTGGCAGTATTCAGAGTCTAAATTTTGGTCTGATTGAGCGATTCTTACGCACAACCGACACACCTCACCTAAACATCCATTTGTCCAACCATCCTCATTGTGAAGCGGACAACTCTACGAACCGGAAAATTATGTTACAGCACTGGAAGGAAGATATCGCCAGTCTTCGGGCTGCCTTCCCAGATGTAAAAATTGTCGCCGAAAATCTGCCCTGGCACGAATTTTTACCGCAATTGAAGATGGCAGCGGACCCAGACTTAATCCGTATGGCGATTGAGGAATATGACCTCGGTCTTTTACTTGATCTTTCCCATGCCCAGATCAGCGCCCAGGCGTTGGGGATCGATTATCAGGATTATGTTAGCAGGTTGCCCCTGGACCGTCTCTCGGAATTGCATATTACCGGGATCCGGGATTATGCCGGTTTCCCGACCGACCATTTTGGACTCCAGCCACAGGATTGGCAAGTGGTGAAATGGGCGTCCAGGCAGATTGAATTGCGTGCATGGCAGGAGCCGGAGATAGTCGCTTTTGAATACGGTGGGGTCGGTGATGTTTTTAGCTGGCGCACCGAACATCAAGTTTTGCTTGAACAGGTTCCATTGTTATACGAGATTTTTGGAGAGAATTAGCAAGGTTACAGTGAGCCGCCGGGCTATTTTCCGGCAGCTGAATCTCCATCTGATCATCTCTGTGACAAGCTCTCATTCCTAAGCGATTGGACTAAAGCCCAACTGCAAGGGGGGGCTTGCTCCCTTCGCTTCTCATTTCAATATTTTCGTTTTTTCATAGGGCAATGAAAATTTTCGGTTTTACTTTGTCCTGCTTACAATGGCAATTATGTTGTTATTGATAAGTCCCTTGGTTGCCTCGGGCTTTGATTTTTGCCAATCACAACTCGTACTGCAAAAGACGCTTAGGATAACACTCCTCAACGCCAAAATTCAAAATGACCAAAACCTATACTTTGACCTCGCGTCAATCTGCCCTTGGGGTATAATAATTAATTGGTGTACAAAAGAGAAATGGAAAATATTACGAACTCAGGAAGCGATTCTTACCAGGGCGAAGAAACAGCCCAGCCTCCCAGTGAGGTTGAGCTAGCCATTCTCTGATTCTGATTGCTAATCCGCAGCCAGGGTCAGAGTCTACAAACTGACCCTCGGAATTGCCTTCTCAATAGAATAGGCGAGGTGCGGATGATTTATTTAAGCAAGCTTCTCAATCAAAAAGTTTGGGATGTTTTTGGCCGTGTTATTGGTCAATTGGATGATATTCTGGTTGATAAAACCGAACAAAGCATGCCACCAATTATTGCTATAGTGGTAAAAAGCTCATCCAGGGGAGAAGAGCTGATTGACGCACACAGCATTGTCACGCTATCTCCATCGATCACTCTGAACAGTCGCAGCGATGCACCGCTCATTTATCATCCCAGCGGGCACGAACTCTACCTGAAACAGCGCGTGCTCGACCAGCAAATCGTTGACACCGAAGGCAAACGCCTGGTGCGCGTGAACGATCTGCAATTGGCTCGCAAAGACAACAAATTCTACCTTACCGGCGTTGATGTAGGTGGCTTGGGCTTACTGCGACGCATGGGCATGGACAAATTGCTCAAAGGAACCGCCAGACTTTTTAACAAAAAACCAAAAAGCAACGTGATCCCCTGGGAAGATGTGGCTTCGATCGAGCACGATGACCCTCTGCGTCTCAAAGTCTCTCGCGACCGTTTGGTGCAAATGGAACCTGCTGATATTGCTGCTATTTTAGACGACCTCGATCATCACACCAGTAAAGCTTTCCTGGAAGGATTTACCGATGAGCAACTGGCTGACACGTTGGAAGAAAGCTCGGTTGAGATTCAGCAAGCTGTTCTCTCCCAGCTGGAACCTGAGCGAGCCGCCGATATTTTGGAAGAGATGCAGCCAGACGAGGCAGCCGACATCCTGGCGGATATGGAAGAAGGAAAAAGTGAAGAGCTACTCCACCTCATGGAAGATGAGGATGAGGAAGATGTGCGCACGCTCATGAAGTACCGCGAAGACTCTGCAGGTGGCATCATGACTACTGAGTTTGCCTCAGTGCCCTCCGACTTTACAGTAGAGCAAGCTTTGCATCACCTGCGTACTAACGAAGATGCATTAGAAGACGAATTTATGTTTTACGTCTACATTCTGGATGAGAATAAACATCTCAAAGGAGTACTGACCCTGCGAGACCTGGTCACATCTCCTCTGGAAAAGCCCCTCTCCGCCTGGTTTGATGAACACACGGTTACAGTTTCCCCATTTGATTCCCAGGAAGAAGTTGCCTATCTGGTAGCAAAGTACAACTTGATGGCGGTTCCAGTGATCGACCCAGAGACGAACGAAATGCTCGGAATCGTGACTGTCGATGATGCACTAGATACGGTTTTACCGACAGCCTGGAAAAAGAAATTACCACGCTTTGCAGGTAGATAATATGAAGAAGAAGATCCTACTCCCGATTTGGCTAAAAAAAATCCTGATGATCTTCACTATACTCGGACCTGGCCTGATCACGGCTTCAGCGGACAATGACGCTCCAGGCATCGCTACTTATTCGGTTGCCGGCTCGAAGTATGGTTATAGTTTTATATGGCTGATTTTGGTGATCACAATTGGAGAGGTGGTCGTCCAGGAGATGGCAGCGCGTATGGGCGCGGTCACAGGCAAAGGAGCTGCGGACCTGATCCGTGAGCGTTACGGAGTCAAGATTACAACTTTTGCAATGCTGGCATTGTTTGTAGCTAACCTGGGAACCACCGTTGCTGAGTTCGCAGGCATAGCAGCTGCCGGAGAGCTATTTGGGATCAGCAAGTACATCAGCGTACCAATTGCTGGCATTCTGATGATCATTTTGATCTTAAAAGCCAGATATAAGAATGTCGAAAAAGTTCTGTTATTCCTTACCTTTGCTTCGTTCAGCTATGTGTTTGCTGTTTTCGTTGTGAAACCAGATTGGGCAGCTGTTGGGCAGGCAATTATTCGCCCAACCATCCAACTGGATCAGGACTATATCTTGTCTATGCTGGCTGTGATTGGAACCACGATCACTCCCTGGGGTATTTTCTATCTGCAAGCCTCGATCGCCGACAAAGGCGTTGAAATGAAAGATTATGGCAACACCAAAATCGATGTAAGCTTTGGCGCAGCCTGGGGCAATATCATTTCCGCGTTTATTATTATCGTGACAGCAGCAACTCTTTTTAGCGCTGGCATTGTCGTGGAAGATGCTAAGGATGCCGCCCTAGCCCTGGTACCTTTAGCGGGTAATTGGGCAGGCTTGCTATTTGCGGTTGGTTTGCTGGGAGCATCACTGCTGGCAGTCTCAGTCTTACCTCTTTCAACTACTTATGCAATTTGTGAAGCTTTTGGCTTTGAACGCGGTTTGAACCGCAATATCAAAGAGGCACCGGTGTTTTATGGAGGTTTTGCCCTGATCATGGTGATCAGCCTGGTCGTTGTTCTCATTCCTGGTCTGCCACTCTTCCCAATGATGATCCTTTCTCAGGCGATGAATGCGATCCTTCTGCCTGTAATGTTGATTTTGATTTTAAAATTAGCGAACGACGTCAGGGTAATGGGTCAATATAAAAATAACAAAGTCATCAATGTCTTGGCTTATGGCATCACAGCAATGATCATGGTAGTGACGGTGGTATTACTGCTTGAGCCCTTCCTTAAGGCATAAAGGCAGCTGCCAAAAAACCGATGAAGTTCAGGCGGGCTTTATGCCCGCCTTTTCGTTTCTTAAAATTAATTCGATACTAAACTTGATGATCCGCGCAAATAGCTTACGAGGCTCTCCAAATTCGTGAATTCATTCTTTTGATTCCCCTGCTCCACTTGCCAAACAAGGCCATTTTCACTTGTTTCAATTGCTATACGCAAGCCAGTGCTCTGGTCAACGCTGCTAACAGAATAACCTATGCGCTGCAAGGCGCGTTCAGTCCAAACCCGTACCTCCCCTTCACCCTGAAGGCAAACCTGACTTTCATGGCTCCCTGCCACAGAAAAGTGACCGTTCATCACATCAAAGGTGATCCTCTCCCGGGCGAAAACGCGCTGGAAATCACCGCTCAAAACCAAATCTTCAGGTGCTCCGCTAATGATCTTCCCACCCGGGGACATCAGCCAGAGTCGGTCAGCGCTGCGCATTGCCAGGTCGAGGTCGTGCGTTGAAGTTAAAACAGTCTGGCTATGGTTTTTAGCCAATTCGTGCAGCAGATTCATCACGCTCACTCTTCCTGGCAAATCCAGGTAGGCTGTTGGCTCGTCCAGAACGAGAATGCGCGGCTCCTGGGCTAAGGCACGGGCAATCATCACTTTCTGACGTTCACCATCGCTGAGTTTGTGCACCATACGTTCCTCAAAACCCAGCAAGCCCACCATTTCCAAGGCCTGGTGAACAATCCTCCAGTCATTTTCACTCATGCGGTCAAACAAGCCGGTAAAGGGGAAGCGCCCCATGGCAACCAACTCGCTGACTGTCATTGCACCAACCTGGATCGGACTGGTGAGCACCACGCTGATCTCATTTGCCAATTCTTTGCGAGAATATTGCCTCATATTCTTGCCACCAAGCAATACTTCTCCACCCAGAACAGGGAGCAAACCAGTCAGAGTGCGTAACAGGGTCGATTTGCCTGCACCGTTGGGACCAACAAGGCAGACAAATTCACCCTGATAAAGATCCAGATTCAGCTCGGACCCGACTATCTTGCTGGCAGGTTTACCGTTGCTGTAACCGATTTGGAGGTTTTGTGTGGAAAGCAGTGGAGTTTTCATACGTTGAACGATGTCGACCCCCTCTTGCCTTTCAGCACAATCCAGAGCACAAAGGGAGCCCCGAACAAGGAAGTTACCACGTTGATCGGCAATACAAACTGACTTCCGGGCATCTGAGCCACCAGGTCTGCCGCAACAGCGACGATGGCACCAATCAGGATCACCGCTGGGATAAGCAACTTGTGGTTGGAAGTTTTCAAAAGGTTACGGGCAATATGCGGGACAGCTACGCCGATAAAACCAATCGGTCCGCAAAAGGCTGTGATCGCCCCTGAGAGAATTGAGGCACTGATCAGCACCAAAACGCGCAGGCGGGTGACATTCAAGCCCATAGTCCTGGCATAATCCTCACCCAACAGCAAGGCATTCAATCCTTTGGGCAGGAAGGCAAGGATACCCAGTGCAAACAAAATCACCGGGATAAGTACCATCAGTTGATTCCAGGTCACTCCTGTGAATGAGCCAAACGACCAGATGCTGTAGGCTTTCACCTTTTCAGGCGCGCTGAAATAGATCAGCAGGCTCACCAGCGCGCTGGTGGCATGCCCAAACATGAGTCCCAGGATCAGGAGGGTGGTCGGGTTATTGACGCGTCTGCCAACGAGCAAAATGAGACCCATCACAACCCCAGCGCCCAAAGAAGCTGCTGCAACCAAACCCAGATCGCCGCTAAAGTTAAGTGCAGGAATGAACAAACCACCTGCCAGTCCTGCTCCCATGATTGCAATGGCAACCCCCAGACTGGCGCCAGAGTTGATACCGAGGATGAAGGGATCAGCCAGGGGGTTGCGGAACATGGTTTGCATCTGCAAACCGGAAGCGCTTAATGCCATCCCAGCTAAGATCGCTGTGAGTATTTTTGGCAGGCGATAGTCCTGGACGATAAATACCCAGCTATCCTTGACTCCAGGCTGCCTGAAAAGAACTTTCAGGACATCCTGAAGTGGAATTCGTACTGAACCAAGTGTGAGGTTGAGGGCTACCACCAGCAGCAGCAAAACACCAAAGATAATGAAGATCCCGGTTCTTTTTCTGCCTAGTGTGTTAATGCTGTCTGAGCTCATTCCAACCCTCTTTGAACGTTACTGCAATTGGCGGTAAAAATACAGTTCGTGTCCGCCAGCCAGGTCGGGGTAAAAGATAGTTATCAAATCCATCAGGACCATATCCGGGTTGGCAGTTCCGTCTTCGTAATAATCTGTACCACCCATCTCAGTTATGCGGGCGTTGTTATTGAATACTTTTCCATTCTTGTAGGCAGAAAAATCAGCGTAGCGCGGATCCATGGCAGACAAATCTGCCAGGCTGCCCGCGAAACCAACATTGAGCCAAAAGTCAGCATCTTTGGCGCGCTCCACAACCACTTCAAAATCAACTGGCATGGCACCGCTCCCCTCGAGGTCGTCCCACAGGTATTGTGCTCCGGCATCCTTCAATAAAATTGCAGCATAGCTCTGGCTGCCCGGCATATACCAGGTGCCCTCGTAGGCAGTGTTAACAAGGACAGTCACTTTATCAGTTTGATCAGCCACCAAAGTTTTCGCAGTTTGATAGCGCTCTGCCATCGCATCGAAAATCTGGTCAGCTTCAGATTCTTCGTCATAGAAGGCAGCAACAAACTTGCCCCATTCGGCCCTGCCAAGGGGATCTTGCTCAAGGTAATCAGAATTGATCACTACAGGAAGTCCAGCTTGTTCAAGAACGGGATGAGTATCCCAGTCTGGTGAGCCTGAAGCAGAGGTCATAACAAGCGATGGGTCCAGTTCAATCACCTGCTCCAGGTCGATGGTCGGTCCGCTGCCAACCTGGGCGATCTTGCCCTCATTGACAGATTCACGAACAGAATTGTTGAAAATGTAATCGACGGTGTCAACAGCAAGCAGGCTGTCCAGTTTGTCGATCTGTTCAAGAAAGGACAGGTAAGTAGAGGAAAGCGTGATTATGCTTTCGATCGGCGTGTAGATGACAACAGCATTTTGTTCAGATACTTTTGCTTCAGTACCTTTGGGAACCAGGGCATAGTACAGTGGTTCGGTTGCACCCATCCAGGGCATTGTCACCGTCAGCAACTTATAGCCATCTTTGTATTCCAGCGTAAAGTTTTTGGCGTAGTCAATGGTGACTTCCCGGATTTGATTTTCAACCGGGTAGGCATCTGCTGGTTCTTCTGTCAGTTCTTCTGTTGGATAGAATGTCGCGGGCGATTCGGTCGCTGGCACTTCAGTAGCATGAGTAAGGGTTGGGGTTTCCGATACCGAAGCGGGTGCCTGGCAGGCAGGTAAAAATATGATGATCGTCACTGCCAGAAGGGTCAAGATTTTTTTCATATTCTCCTCGTTTCTAAAAAAAATCAACCCCTTCTGGATTAGAAAGGGTTGAGAATATGATCGTTCTCACCCACCCTCTTAATCCGAGAAGGTTTTTGGGTTTTCCTGAGGTTGGCTTCCTGACTCGTCTTGCGACTTACAGTTGCGGTACAGTGCTGGTCTTTCACCAGCTTCCGCCATTACACCCTAACATCCGGGCATCGGGTTACCCCAGCTTTGTAATTGTGTCATTATCTTAGCATCTGAAATTGGATTAGTCAATAAAATCAGCAGATTGTCGTATTTATTCAAAGCATTGTCTATCAATAGTAGAATTGCATCAATGAAGAAGACCAGTTTATATGCCCTGTCTGAAGCCAAACTCGCCAGGCTGCAGACGCTCCAAGTCGGCAATGATTGTGCGGTGCATGCCATTGTAGCTGCAATTGAAGTGCTGACCGAGGTCAAGCTTGACCCAGCTGAAATTATCGACGAAATCAACCAACTCTGGTGGCGGGGGCGCTTCTTCCGCCTGGCTCCAAATTCTGGGATCACACCTCCGCTTCAAATCAAACTCGTTCATTACCTGGCAAAAAAACACAACCTCCCGATCAAAGCAAAACGCTTACATTTGAGCCCGGAAGTTCTGCTGGCAACTGCTGAAGCAGATAATCTTGCCAGCCTGGTAACGCTTTACTGGTGGTTTGGGCATTCACCGGCAATTTTCTACATGGAAGGGTCTAAAAACTATAATAATGTCGAAGGAGCTGGTGGTCACACCATGCTTTTTGCTTCTTACGACCCGGAACATAAAAGCGGTGAACTACAGACACCCTGGGGGTTTGTCAACTCCTGGGTAAAGGCGGGGACTGGTATTTTTTGGATGGAAGATGCTGCTTTTCGTAAAGCCTGGGGCATGCCAATCCCGCGTTGGGGCAAAAATGCAGCAGTAATAATCTCACTCGAAAGCTGAAATTTATTTTGAAACCTTCTAACTTGCTCGGCAGACTTGCCAAAAAATATTGGAAATTAATCCTTGCTACCACTCTGACGATGCTTGGATTGGTCGGCGCTCAATTGTTGATCCCCTGGATAATTCGTCTATTGATCGACCGTCTGACCACTCAACCCTTAGGTCAGGAAACGCTTGATTTCATCACCCGCATTTCAGCCATCGCCTTGATTGTCTTCGTTGCCCGGGCAGTGATGCAATTTATCCGCTCTTACGCAGCCCACAAAGCCGGCTGGGGTGTGGTTTCAGACGCCCGCCGCCTGGTATATGAGCACATCCAAAAGCTCTCCTTGCGCTTTTACGAAGATAAACAAACCGGCCAATTGATGTCGAGAATCATCAATGACACCGATCTGTTTGAGCGGATGATAGCCCATGCCCTGCCTGACATTATTGTCAACACGATCACCCTCTTGGGCGTTACGGTCATTTTGCTCTCAATGAACGTTCGGCTGACGTTGCTGACCCTCATTCCTATTCCGATCATCATTTTTGCAGTGATCGGTTACAGCAAAATGGTCCGCCCTGCTTTCAAGAAGCGCCAACAGTCTATTGGGGAACTGAATGCCGTGCTTAGCGACACTCTTTCCGGCATCCGGGAAGTGAAATCGTTTGCACGGGAAGAGGATGCACTTGAAAGAGTCGATGACAAAATCCAACTTGTGCTACATAAAAACCTGCGTGCGCTCAAGCTTATGGCAATTTTCAACCCGATTTTCGACTTTGCAGCCGGGATCGGCCAATTGTTGGTGATCTATTTTGGCGCACGAATGGCGATTGGAGGAACCCTCTCGATCGCTGACCTCGTCGCTTTCTTCCTCTACCTGGATAGTTTTTACACGCCAGTGCGCACGCTGGGAAACTCGATGGAGGCCGTCCAGGAATCGTTGGCCGGATTTGAACGCATCGCAGATATTCTGACAGTTTCCCCGGAAATCGCGTCCCCTGAAAATCCGCACATTTTCAACGAACCAGTCCAGGGTAGTATTCGCTTCGAAGATGTCAATTTTCATTACGTTGAAGGCGAAGAAGTGCTTAAGGATGTCAATCTGGACATCCCTGCCGGACATACGATCGCATTGATCGGTCCGACTGGCGTTGGGAAAACTACCCTGGTAAGCTTGATCCCGCGGTTTTATGATGTGGTCGGCGGAAAAGTGACCATCGATGGGGTTGATGTGCGCGACATTGACCTCGACCAATTGCATCAGTCGATCAGCATGGTGCTGCAGGATGTCTATCTCTTCCACGGTACCATCCGTGAAAATATCCTTTTTGGCAAGCCAGGCGCAAGTGAACAAGAATTGATACGGGCTGCTGAGATCGCCAATGCCTCAGAGTTTATCGATCGGATGCCTGATGGATACGACACCTTGATCGGGGAACGTGGAGTTAAGCTCTCAGGTGGTCAAAAGCAGCGCCTTTCAATTGCCCGGGCGGTCTTGAAGAACAGCCCGATCCTGATTCTGGATGAAGCGACTTCGTCCGTGGATACGAAAACTGAAATTCTGATCCAGGAAGCACTTGACAGGCTGATCGAAGGTCGCACGACAATTATCATCGCTCATCGGCTCTCCACGATTCGCAATGCTGATAAGATCGTAGCCTTAGAAGGCAACCGGATCGTCGAAGAAGGCACCCACGCTGAATTGCTGGCACAGCAGGGCTTGTATTACAAACTTTACACTGCCCAACAACAACTAAATTAATCTTCAAATTTCTTGGTTGGTATCAAAGGAAGGCAAAGATGCCTTCCTTTTTTGTGGTTTTTGAGCCAGGCTAACGAGGTGCTTCTCGTTGCCAGATTGATCTATTTCCTGATGAATTATTTGAAAGCCAGAGTTTTGAATGATCTCTAAATTCTTCTCAACACCAAAATGACTCCAAAACATTTCCGATCCAAAAAAGTCTTCAACACCTTCCCATTCTCCTGCCCCCATTGTCACCAGAAGATAGCCTCCGTCTTTTACGCTAGCAAATAACCTGTCAAATAATTGCTGGTGCTCTTCCCTCTTGACATGAAAAATAGCATAGAAAGAGATAACGCAATCAAAAGAATTGTCAGGGAAATCGATCTCTGACATGTCTTGAATATGGTATTCAGCTTGAGAAACATTTTCTTTTGCTAGCCCTATCTGTTCTGAAGACAGATCAATTCCCGTAACTTGAAATCCTTTTTCAACCAGATACTTATCAATCGGGATACCAGCTCCACATCCGATATCCAAAATCTTGGAATTCGGTTCTAATCTATCGATCAAGTCGTCTATGTATTTTTGGTTTTGAAACAAATCTCTATGCTTCAAATAGTTTTGAGCACAGTTATTGTAGCCATGCCTTACCAGTTCTTTATTTTCCATAATCTGACGATATCATATCAAAAACTTAATGAATGTTTAGGATCTCAAGCATACGAAAGTTCTCCCTACTAACCATATCAAGTCAACGGAAAAATGCTTTCAGGGTTTTGCTCGACGACGATCGGTTCGACCTGCCCAGCGCTAAGGTTGGTCAGAACATTGGTGAAAGGTTCCACTTCTTCATCCTTGAAGCGTACGGTCACGGTGACTTCTTCCAAGAAATCTGTACCTAAAACCTGGCCGAAATGCGTTTCCATCAATCTAACCACCTGGTCGTATAAGCGGTAAGGAATCACGATCATCAGGGTAGTCGTAGGCAGGAGCTCTGCATACCGAACTTTTTTGAGGACTTCACGCACAGCATCGCCATAAGCCTTCACCAAGCCCCCCATGCCCAGTTTTGTGCCGCCAAAATAACGCGTCACAACCACGACCACATTCCCCAGCCCACTGCCCTGTAAAACTGCCAAAGCTGGTCTGCCGGCAGTGCCCGAAGGTTCGCCATCATCACTGGAGTGAGTGATGATGCTGTTGCCGTGCCCGATCACAAAGGCAGGCACGTGGTGAGTAGCAGCAGGATGGCGCTTCTTAATCTCAGCAATAAATGCCCGTGCTTCTTCAGCGCTCACTGCAGGCGCGAGGTTGGTAATAAATCGGGAATTGACCACCAGAATTTCGGTTTCTATCGCCTCAAGCGGAATTAGTCGTTGAATTTGCTCCATCTTTGCTCTCTACCGACAATGATAAGCTATAATTTCTGCCCGGTCAGGTAGAATATGGAACTCATTTTTATCCCACTTAGCTTTATTACTTTTATCCTGTTTGGTTACGACAAACTCCAGGCAAAAAATGATGGTTGGCGCGTACCAGAAAAAACCTTGCTGTTGTTGGGCGTCTTCGGCGGCGCGATCGGTGGATTGGTTGGCATGAAAATATTTCACCACAAGACCCGGAAAAACTATTTTTGGATCGTTTATGGAGTGGCAGTCATCCTCCAGATCGCATTTGTATTCTATCGTCGCTACTAAATCTATACAAATTTGCGACGTTCTACACTTGAAAAGAAGCTTAAGATATAATTGTCAGATATTCTTAAAAACCTGAGAGGGATCTGTTATGGTTCAAATTATGAACGTTTCAGAAATTCGTCCTCTCATCACGGACGAATTTGTAGTAGGTCCGTTCAGACCGCGCACCGAATCTATTCAACGCGCCTATGATTGGGGCGAGAAAGTCCATGCCGGGCAGAAACGCCTCTCTGGTGAACCCTATTTCGAAACTCATTGCGTCTGGATTGCCGGGTTCATTGACAACCTGGTAAAAAAGGAATCCTGGACAATTGCAGCCTTGCTTCACGACACTGTGGAAGATCAGGGCGAAACTTTAGAAGAAATCCGGGCACTTTTCCCCGGAGAACTGGGCGAGGAAGTCGCCCATATCATTGATGGCCTGACCAAAATAAGTAACCCACGTGACGGCTCCAGCCGTGAGATGGAGACTTTACGGAAGATCGCCATGTTCCGCGATCCCGCAGTTTTTGTCATCAAACTGGCAGATAAAAGCCACAACCTGATGACCCTCCAATATCAGCCACCCGCCAAGCAATGGGCAAAAGCCAATGAAGCCATTCGGGCTTACGGAAAACTGGCTGGTATTCTCAATTGCTATCGCTGGCGGCGCTGGATCGAAGATATGGCGTTTCCGTATGCTGAAGCAGATTCCTTCCCGATGGTAAAAGCCAAAATCGACGCCGACCCACGCCTGAACATCAACTTCATCCGCTATTACCTTGCCGAGCTAGGAAATATCATGAACACTGAAGGTATCGACGGATCGGTGAGATTCACTGTGAATGGCTACTGGCAATCCTGGGATAAGCTGCAGAGAATGGCGCGCAGCAACCGCACTTCGCTGGACGATTTCTCGGCAGTCAATGACATTGTCAGCTTCCGCATGGTGGTGAAGAGTCAGGATGAGATGGATTGTTACCGCCTCCTGGCAAGGGTCAACAAATATTTCCATAACAATCTGGATCAGGACCGCTTTGATGACTATATCGCCGCCCCTCAAAATGGCTACCAGGCGCTGCAAGTGACCGCCTATCTTCCCGGCACTGGCGCAGTTGAAACTGCCATTGCCACCGAGGAAATGGAGGGCGAAAATACCTGGGGTGTTATTTACGCGATCAATAACAACAAAGATATCAGCCAATATCGACCCGTGCAGATCTTCACCAGTTTTGGCGGCACGCGCTTCCTGGAAGAAGGAAGCACGGTTTTGGATGGCGTTGCAGCGATCCAGGATTTTTATCTTGATAAGATGAACAAAGTGCTGGTGAACGGAGAAGAGCGTCATATTTATGATCCACTGAATCCCGGAGATGTTCTTGAAGTCGTAAGTAGCGGACCGCACAAAAGACCGGAACCAGATTGGCTGAATCACGCCAACCCAACCACGGCACGCTTGCTTCGCAATGTTTTGGCGAGGGTCAACCTGAAACAAGCCAGCGAAAAAGGGCGCAAGAAGCTCCATCCAATCCTGGTCAAGCAAGGTATCCTGGATCTCAATGATGTTGCCATGCTGGAGCCTAATCGACTGGAATCGATGCTGGGTTTGTTAGCTTGTGCGAACCTGGATGACCTCTATTCGGCGGTCGGTGGCGGATCGATCTTTGTCGATGAGGTTGAAAACGCGATGGACCTGACAGGCATCAAGAGTTCAACTCTGCGCTGGACCTCCCTCCAGATTCACGGAAGCAACACGTCCAATCGTCCAGGAGGATTAGCTTATTTTGCCGGGTTGATCTCAGAAGCTGGCGGTAACATTCTCCGTACGGTCAATACGACATCAAAAACCGGTGATTTTGAAGTACGCATGGTCTTGAATGGCTTGGAGCCAGAACAAAAAGACTACATGAAAAAGCTCTTCTCTGAGAGTCGCTTTCCTCTGATGGAAATTGAAATCGCCTGAATCCAGATCCAAAATTCAAAACTGAACACGTGTTAGAATAATCACGATGCATTTAGATAGCAAATTCTAACAATCAAGGATGCTTTCTTCGCCTATGTCTAATTCAATAAGCAGTTTACCTAAGAAGATCAGAAACCTGATCCTCTTATCTATCCTCTTGTTAACTTTTTTTGCGCGACCAGTCAGTGCGGCTCAATTTCAACCTCAGGGGGTGGGGCCTGGAGCAGAAACACCAACTCCGGATTTGAGCAATGCACGTGTCCAGGTTCTCTATTTCTATTCGAATACCTGTAGCCACTGCCTGAAAGTCATCGAAGAAATCGTCAAACCCCTCCAAAATGAGTACCCTGGTCTGGTCGATTTCAGACTGCTTGAACTGGGCGACCGTGTAAATTATGAATCTTTGATGCAAGTCGAAAACCAATTGGAAACCTCGGGAAGTCGTGACCTCCCGGTCGTTGTGGTTGGTGAACGGGTTCTGATTGGTGAAGAAGAAAACACCACAAACCTACGCAACCTGGTTGTAGCAGGACTTGAAGGTGAGCCGATTCCCCTGCCTGACCTCCAGGGGGTTGATTATGGAAAACTTACTACATCCACTCCTCAACCGGTTGAACTGCCTGCTGAAGCCTGCAGTATTGAGAACCCTGAAAATTGCACCAGTGACACGCCCATTTACCTTGCTTATTTCTATCAGACCGGTTGTAAGGAATGTGCCCGGGCAGAAACAGATCTGAATTATTTGATGGATAAATATCCGCAAATCATTGTCGAGGAATTTAACATTTATGATCAAGCAGGCTTGGGCACCTGGATGTCCGAACGGGTTGGCCGGGCTGAAGATATGCACACACCGGCAATTTTCATAGGTGATCAAGCCTGGATAAGCGAAGATGAAATCCGTGTACAAAGTATCGAACCCGTAATTGAAGGACTCCTGGAAACTGGTTCTCCCCGGTTTTGGGGTGAGTACAACCCGGATCAGGGAAGCAAAACTTTGATGGAACGCTTCGAAAAACTGGGTTGGCTGGCTGTGGTTTTGGCTGGCCTGGTAGACGGATTGAACCCTTGTGCCTTTGCCACCATCATCTTTTTTGTGTCCTATCTGACACTCAGCGGACACAAAGGTAAGGAAATTTTACTTACCGGTGCCAGTTTCACACTGGGTGTCTTCCTGGCTTACCTGGCTGTCGGGCTTGGCTTCTATAAAGTGCTGGACGTGATCAAAGAGTATGTGAGTGTCCTGAGTAAAATTGTCTATGCGCTGACCGCCGTGTTCTGCCTGGTTTTGGTTTACATGAGCATTCGCGATTACTTCAAGGCACGTGAGGGCAGACTTGAAGACATGGCAATGAATCTGCCCGAGCCGCTGCGCAAGCGCATCAATTCCACTGTACGTGAAGGGCGTAAATCGAGCAGTTATTACCTCAGCGCATTTGTTGTTGGTTTGGTGGTTTCGCTATTGGAATTAGCCTGTACTGGTCAGATCTACCTGCCGGTGATCATTTCCATGAGCACCTTGCCCGAATTACGCAGCAAAGCAGTTTTCTACCTTGTGGTTTATAACCTGATGTTCATTGTGCCGCTGATCATCGTATTTGTGCTCGCGTTTTATGGCACAACCTCGAAGCAATTCACCGCCTTCCTGAAGAAACACGCCGCTGCTGTGAAGATTGGCATGGCGATCGTTTTCTTATCTCTGGCGATTTGGCTGATCAGCTCACTGCTGTCGTAGTCTAACTCACCCACTTTAGCTATTCATAAGAACCCACTTCGATCAAGAGGGTTCTTTATTTTAAGCAAAGTACGTACACCTCACCCCCATTCGCAATGTTTATGTTCATTATTCCTATCTGAAGGGCTCTAGGGGAGTGAGGTTTCCTTGCGGTAATTCTAGTTTTTCCTTCATAACCCTCCCCTGGAGAGGGTCCGCGAAGCGAGGGTGAGGTAAACAGAAATTTACACTATGAGTTCATTCATCACTTGCGGCGAAATTTATGGACAACCTTCGCAACGGTTGAATGCAATCGGACCATCTTGCTTGATAATTCTCCCGAAAAAGTAGCGGTTTTGACTGCCTGGCGCAATTCATCTGCCGTATTGAAGTCAGGCAGCTGCAAGACTGCCCGCCCGATCTCCGGAATGCTGTGCGCATCGGAGCCAACCATCCACGCCAGGTCATGCTCATTGGCAAAGACACCGGCATTTTCATTGAATTTTTGGTCAAAGCAGCGAGCGTTGAAAGCCTCCACTCCATCCAAAAAAGGCACCAGCTTTTCCAATGTGTCCTCTTTCCAATCTGAACCCCTCCAGGGGTCAAAGGGATGGGCAACATTGATAAATGCGCCTTGATCTCGTAACCTTTTAACGACCTCCAGCGGCGGAAGGTTGTCAGGAATCTCCTCGGTCATGAAATATCCTAATATTTCGCCCTCGCTGGTCAGAATCTCTTCGCTCACCACCACCAGGTCTGGTGCCATTTGGTGTGCTTTGAAAGCGCCAGCCATTCGTCCGTGATCGGTGATCGCAATTTTGCCAATGCCCTTGTTTCGGCAGGTCTGGATGATCTGCTCGAGCTTTACCAGGCTATCGGGGGAATAGTTGGAGTGGCAGTGAAATTCTGCCAGGATCATTTCAATCATTCGCCATAAATTCTGGGTAAACGTTCTGCCAGTCCGCAGACGACTTCATAGTTGATGGTGCCCCAACGTTGCGCGACTTCATCAACACTGATGAATTCTGACCCCTGCTTACCGATCAGCACAACCTCGTCTCCAATTTTTGCATCGGGTACGTCGTCCAATTGCAGCATGCATTGATCCATGCAAACCCTACCCACAATATTGACGCGTTTACCGCCCACCAGCACTTGCTGATTATCCACTCTTCTGAAGCCATCACCATAGCCAATCGGAATCACACCAATGCGTTCTTCTTTTCTGGTGACATAGGTGGAGCCGTAGCTGATCCCCTGCCCGGCTGGGAAATTGCGTACTGAGATGAGCCTGGCTTTCCAGGTCAGGGTGGGTTTGTATTGCGGCGGAAGCGGCTGCGCACTATCCGGCGCCATACCCATGATCAAGTCACCAGGGCGCACGAGGTCATAATACGATGCCGGGAAGTTGAGGATGGCAGCCGAGTTAGCGGCATGCACAATTTCCGGTTTCAGCCCCTGGCTATCCAGTTCGTTGAGAAGGGTGTTGAAGATGCGAATTTGATTCGGAGTGGAATCAGAATTTGGTTCGTCAGCCCTGGCAAAATGAGTGAAAATGCCTTCGACCTGGATGGGTGAGTTCTTTAGTGCCCGTAAAAACGGAGTGACAACTTCCACTGGCATACCCAGACGCCCCATTCCGGTCTCGACCTTGACGTGAGCGCGCAAGTTTCCGCCATGAATACGGACGTATTCGAGGTAGGTTTGTGCCAGTTCGGCATTAAAAAGCGCAACGGTAATGTTGTGTTCTATCGCTTCGGGTATCTTGGAAGCAGGCGTAAAACCCAGCACTAAAATTCGTGTGGAGATACCTGCCCGGCGTAGTGCCAGGGCTTCCTCGATACGGGCGACACCGCACCAGGTAGCTCCGCCAGCCACACATGCCTGGGCTATCGGGCGCATGCCGTGACCGTAGCCGTTTGCTTTGATCACAGCCATGACATCCGTACCAGTCATTTTGATCACTTCAGCAACATTTTGCTTCAGTGCGTTCAAGTCAATTTCAAGCCAGGTTGAGTAAGTATTAATATCCACGATGGTCAAGTATATCACTTACAGAAGGTTGAAATCATAAATAAAAATTGACCGGCTGTAAATTACAGCCGGCCTTATTCACTGGTCTATTCAATGGTCTTGTTTATTGATTTATCTTGTAGGCGATCCTCTCTCGTTATCCTAAAGGGAAGGGAACCAAATGCATTTATAATCTAAAACCCTCCAGGACCACGGCGCTCACTTCTGCCGCCAAAACCTCGCTCACCACCCATTCCATAGCCGTCCATGGAATGCATTTCGTGCATACCAAAACCAAAACTGGCAGGCATAGCATCTAATTGTGCAAGCAGCAGATCAGCCTGAGCCTGGGTAAGCGATCCGGCTTTTACTTCAGCGTTGAGCGCTTCAGTCAGAGCCGTTTTGTAATTGTCTGCAAAAGTATCGGATGCTTGCAGGGCTGCATAAGCTGCTTGCAGGTCAGCTTCTTCCTGGGTGATCGTTCCATCAGCCACCATTTCATCGAGTATTGCCAGTTGAACAGCCTGGTATGCCGAAGCGAGATCGCTTTCGCTGATACCCAAAGCTTCAGCCAGGTAGGTATTTTGATCAAACTCTTTCCTTTGGTCTTGGTCAAGGTAACGGAAAAGGGCTCTGAAACTCATGCCCTCAGTCATAAGGGTTTTTGCTTGTGAATCGGTGATATAACCGGCTTCCAGGGCAGCATCAACAGCTGAATTGAGAGCTTCGTTTTGGGCGTTGTTCAGTTCTTCAACCGTGACGTCAAGGGCAGCAGCCAGATCATCATCTGAAATGCCAGATCTGCCCAGCATCATTTCCTGTGCAAAGGGGGGATTTTCTGTGGAGGCAGAAACATCTTTTGTCAAATGACCGGTCAGCAGTACACCGCCGATCAAAAAGACCATTATTGATAGTGAAATTACTTTTTTCTTGTTCATAGTACCTTCTTTCTAATCCATCATAGGATTGCTTTTAGTGTAGAGGATTTTTTTGGTCAAAGGTTTATAAGTTGTATATTTTTTTGTGCATTAATTCGAAAAAAGAAGATGCCAGCGATTTCGATACGAAGTCGCCAAATCACTTGACATCGGCATCATTTGTCATAAAATAACTTCCATGAACAGCGATTTCGATCTGACTTATTGTGTTTTGAAGAGTGCCAACACTGGCGTTCTTTTTGACATAGGCCGGATTGCGTCTGTTCGCTGATTACAAGCACTAACTCAAATCAACAGAACCACGGGCAATCCAAACCCGTGGTTTTTTATTCACTTTCAACAAAAATAAGAAAGAGCATGGCAATGAATACATCAGAAATTTATCTCCTCGAGAATGCCCCCCAAATTGAAGGGTTGATTTTCCGCCATTTTGAAGGCGAAAGCGACTACCCGAAAATGCTGGCGATCTACGATAAGCTGCATGCAGTCGGGCAA
>DHUW01000097.1:60469-61116 GCA_002409365.1 Anaerolineaceae bacterium UBA5224
AGTAACACGGACCCTCACGATGACATCGTCTTTGTGGAGGTGGATGGGCAGACCATTGCCTTTTGCCAGTTCTATTGGGAACGGCAGATCGCTTCGGGCAAGTATGCTTACGGGATTGTTTTAAGGGTCGACCCTGTCTGGCAAAACAGGGGGATCGAACAAACATTAATCGGCTGGGGTCAATCTCGGGGCCTGCATTATGCTTCTGTTTTACCAGGTGGCGAAAAAGGAAATTTTGTTACCGTTGCCAGGGAAACGGACGAACTACGCTGTGAGATCTTACAGGCTTTGGGATTCGAAATCACGCGTTATTACTATTCCATGAGCCGGGACCTGGAAAATCTGCCAGTCCGCCTCCTACCGAAAGGTATCAGCGTACGCCCTGCCCTGCCTAAAGACTATCGCAAGATTTGGGATGCTTCCAATGTCGCTTTCCAGGACGAATATGGCGCAGCTGAACCTACCGAGGAATGGTATCAAGGTTATCTGGCAAGCCCGAATTTCCAACCCATTCTCTGGCAGGTTGCCTGGGATGGTGACGAAGTGGTCGGGTCGGTGCAAAATTACATTTCTCTCGAAGAAAATGAACTCGAGAACCGAAGACGTGGGTATACAGAAGGCATCTCGGTGCGGCGTGAATGGCGCGG
>DHUW01000088.1:0-4678 GCA_002409365.1 Anaerolineaceae bacterium UBA5224
AAGGCTGCGTGCGAAAATGCTGATACTAAAATTCGCCTGGGTCAGGTCGATCCCAACCGGGCAATCAGGGCAAGCGGCATTCACCTTTTGCACCAAAGCACCACGTAACATTTCCTGTTGGTCCTTATCCAGGTTGCCAAAACCACGCTGGCAGGTTTCTTCTGTCAAAATCAGCGGGCAGAATTGGGTATAGAAACTTGGGTTCCAAAGCAAAACTGCATCAGCCCCAAGGTCACTGAGGTGTCCCAATCCGGCTTCGCTTAGTTTTTGGTAAATACCAGGCCAAAATTGGCTCTCGCGGCTGAAGATGTTTTTCATCAGCTGTGCCGGAACACCGCTTTGATTCGCCACCTGGACGATTTCGGCGTTGAACTGATTTTGCCAGTCGTCTACAATGGGCTGGGCGGCTTCCATACCGCAAACAGTCGCGGCACCATTAGCCTCCAGCCCTCCCAATGGACAACTGCTGGCATCAACTATGCCCTGTTTGATCAGCATACCTGCCAAAAGAAAATACTGGTTGCCGCTTTCCAGTTGTTCTGCAAGTTGAGGAGTGCGCAGCCAGGCAGGTGGACCATCAATTGGCATGAAAGATTGCCAGATGTCAGAGCAGGTGGATTTCCCCTCGCCGATCCACTGTGAGCTGAGCACATCGACATAATAAGTTGGTTTGTCTACCGATGGTTCATCCGGATTGGCGAAGTCACCCCACGGGATTACACGCACCTGGGCGGTATAGATCTCACTCGAATCTCCATAACTCGAATCCACCCAAAACTCCACGGAAACGCCATCCGTACCTGTTGGCGTCAGTGGCAGATCACAATAGCCCCCCGGGCAACTAAAACCCATACCGTTATAGCGACCGACAATTTGAATGATTTCCTCGTTTGGCAGCGGCTCATAACCTTCAAAACGTAAGTAAGGCAGGCTGCTGCAATTGGTCTGACCTGGTTCCTTGTCACAGCCCACCACAGAAATGTGCACTTCAGGTGCGGGTAAATTAACTTCCACTTCTTTCACAAGAGGAGTCACATTCGCCAGGTGCAAATAGAGACCCTTGCATTCATCCATCTGATCAATATCAGCCGTGTACATGCAGGCATTGGTTTGGGTCCATTGCTTTTGGATGGTTGCGCCGCAATAGTAGAGCACTTCGCTGTTGTCTGGCCAGGATTCACGCTCCGTATAAACCTGGCAAACTACCTCGGAAGTCTTCCAGGATAGCAGCCACCATTCATAGAGGGTGTAATTTACATCGATTTTGATCGTGCGCTTCTTTTCAGAAAATAAAGTTGTCGAAGTTTCTGCGGAGTTTACATTTAAGGTAGTTAACAACAAAGCAAAGATCACGAAGATCCTGATGAATCGATTGATTTTTTGCCTGTTGTTTTCCATTTTTACTCTGTCGCCTGCCCATTAAGGGTATGGCGTTTGTGTGTCCCAAATGACCGTTTGGATCGGGTAGGGCGTACCTGGTGTCGGACTGGGCTGCAACGTCCTGGTGGCTGTCTTAATTGGCGTCCGGGTGGGTGTCAATGTGGGACCAGGAGAAGTTGGCGTTGCCGTTCCAACAATTGTTACGGTCGGCTGTCCTGGAAGAGGTGTTGGCGTCTTCGTCGGTTTGGCAAGCTCAGTCAGGCGCGCATCCGCCGTGCGCGTGAGCCCAACAACTTCAGTCAGTTGAAACTCGTAAGTCAGCACCACAGCGTTCAGGGGTGAGGGTTCCCGAATTGCAGCAATAGCCTGGCTGACCACTTCGACAATCCTTCCCTCCTTTGGCAGGAGCACTTCGGTAAGAGTTACGTCGGGCAATTCCCACCTCTCCAGTACATCCCAACCCAGTACGAACGTTTTCACTCGTTCGGGGTCACCCAGTCTCAATGCCATTGGGATCCGCAAAACCAGGTCGAGCAAACTAATGTCAGTTGCCAGGTTTTGATCATAGGAGGCATACATCGTCGGCAATTTTGCCAGCCGCCCTCTTTGGACTAATTTTGTAAAGAGCAATTGCAGCACTTGTTGCTGCCTGATCGTGCGAAAAACATCATCATCAGCATGATAGGAGACATAACATAAAGTCTTTTTACCGTCCATGCTATGTAAACCAGCCGGCAAACCCCCGCAATCATCCCTGATGGGATACAAGACACTTACTTCCAAACCTCCCAGGTCATCCACCAGCCAGGTAAATTCGGTCTCATGTGCAACCACGTAATGGTCAGGCTGCAGACCAAAGTTGTAACCAAGTGTGTCATAGACCAGTTTCATCCCGCCCAAAGGCCAGGCAGTGTTGAACCTGCCCATCCCATATCCCGGCAAATAAAGATAAGTTGAACCGGGGATGGAAATAACACTGCCTTTAGAGAGCCTTTCGTTCACCAAAAGCAGATGGATCGCATTGGTCCGCCCCCTGGTTGGCAGAGATTCTTCAGCGCCAAGCAAGAGCCAAATCGTGGTCCCCTCTGGCAGCGTTGCCCTGTCTGCTGGTGAAGGTGCTGGGGTTGGCCAGGTTTCCAAAGCTGGGGCAAAAGTTGGCCAGGGTGTTGAGGTTGCGGTTGGAGAAGGGGTAAGGGTTGGGCTGGCAGTAAACGATGCCAAGCCGGCAGCGACCCCTCCTGGTTGACCAGAAGAAGGTCGTCCCCCAGGATTACAGCCTGTAAAGATCAGGCTCAAGGCAAGGAACCCCACAACAAACGCTAACCACCGCTTGTGATCGGTTGGTAAAGTGCGCTTAGTTTCCATAGCAATTTAACGGTGTGTTTCGACACTCCATCAGAATAATGATTATAGCATAAGCACTTAATTTTCAGTTGTGGTCAAGCACAAAGCTTTTGTACAAGGTGGTTTCAGAACAAAACCCATACGGATTAAATACTCATGAAACCAACTGCCAGGGCCAGGATAATGTTGATCATAATTGACCACCCCCAGACCACATATACTATTGTTCTTCCGATTCGTTCCTGCAGGTAGAGAAACAACCCGGTCAAGGTATTCAGAATGCTAAAAAACAATCCGATCAGAACCAACAAGAAGAGTCTGGATGATGGCACTGTTTCCAGACTTACCCACACAACCTGGCTAAGAAGGATCACTATGATCACAGCAACAATTAACAGAACCAAAAAACTGATGACCCCGCCGATCAACAGGCGTTTTGCCATCTTGTCGTTCATAACACGCTGCCAGAGCATGCGCAAGTTTTCTGATTCGGGCTCTATCTGTTGGAGGCTTCCCAATTGGGAGATTTGCTTAAATGCTTCGGTAAACACATCCTTGTCTTGTGGGGAGATCACCAGGTAAGCCTGGCTAAGTTTGATCAGAACCATCTGGTCAGGTATGGTTGCCACAAATAGCGTTTTCCCCAGTCCTTTAATGTCGGTCTCACCGTAGAAGGAACCTCTTATCATGGGAAAAGACAAAGGCAGCGGTGTTTCAAAATCACTGATCGGGTGCATCCATTCGATCTCCTTCATGGGGATCAGTTCACGGCGCAGACCCCATTTGATCTCAAGAGCGTCCCGATTCAGAGTGTAGACGGTTGTGGAGATGGCAATAATTCTGTAAATCGCCAGGGTGAAAGGGATTAACAGGAGTAAGCCGATCACAATGAAGGCAATAGAGAGCCAACCCTGACCGGTAATAGAGCCATAGATCAGAAAAAACAACATGCTTGTAATCAAAAGGACTGCAATCAGTCCATTTATGAGCAATCCTCTGTTTTTAGGGGGTGTAAACTCCTGTTCCATCTCTAAAATTATACTTGCAGCTTGCTATCAATAGATTAAGACTAACGAATCAGTTACAGTTCATACGAGAAATAAAAAACCCGAAGGGAGAATTTCTCTTCGGGTTTTATACAAGCGGATATTGCTTAATCGACTTTGAACTCTGCGCCTCTGTGCATCGCTTCGATGTTCAAGCCGACAAATTTCTGCAGTCTTTCAGCCGTATGTCCCTTCAGGGCTTTTTCCAGTGAGCCTTCAGGCAAGGCTTTCATATTTGCTTCCAATGCGCCCAGCAAGACCATGTTCGCTACTCGTTCATTACCGAGTTCCTGGGCAATCGCGTTCGCTGGGATCATCAGCCAATGAATATCGGTACGGGTCGGTTCGCGGTTGACCATCGATTCGTTCACGATCAAATAGCCACCTGGCGCCACCAATGGTTCATATTTATCCAAAGAAGGCAGATTGAGGGCAATAACAGCCCGCGGATGCAGTGCGCTGGGTGAGCCGATCTCCTCATCAGAGATCACAACTGTGCAGTTCGCTGTACCACCGCGCATTTCAGGACCATACGAAGGAATCCAGGTAACATGTTTGCCTTCATCCATTGCTGCGTACGCATAAACCTGCCCGGCATAAAGCGTACCCTGACCACCAAATCCAGAGATAATCACTTCTGACTGCATCGTTTAGACTCCTTTTGCCATTTCTTCGATCGCCGATGAAACTTTGAAATCACCAATGGGATACTGTGGGATCATGTATTCCTTCAGCCATTCCCGTGCTTTGACCGGGGTGAGCCCCCAGTTGGTCGGGCAGGTAGAAAGTAGTTCGATGAATGAGAAGCCCATTCCATGTTTTTGCACTTCGAAAGCCGTGCGAATGGCTTTCTTGGCGTTGCGGATGTTGCGAGCGTCATTCAGTGCGCGCCGGACCACATAAGAAGC
>DHUW01000088.1:4923-24469 GCA_002409365.1 Anaerolineaceae bacterium UBA5224
CGTCCGAGAGGAGAGGAGCTGGTTTTCTGACCGGGCAGTGTGGTTGGTGCCATCTGACCACCGGTCATGCCGTAGTTGGTGTTGTTGATGAAGATCACCGTGATCTGCTCCCCACGGGCTGCGGCTGCTACAATTTCGCCCATGCCCATAGAAGCCAGGTCTCCATCACCTTGATAGGTAAAGACCATTTTGTTGGGTATGGTGCGCTTAATGCCAGTCGCCATAGCCGGCGCACGTCCGTGAGCGGCTTCAACAAAATCAAAATCAAAGTAGTTATAGGCAAAGACTGCACATCCAACCGGCGCCACACCGATCGTATTGTTCAATTCGCCCATCTCCTCCAAAACTTCCGCGATCAAACGATGGGCAACACCGTGTGTACAACCCGGGCAATAGTGGGTAGTCAAACCGGTGAAGCCATGGGGACGGCTGTAAACTAATTTCACATCTGTATCAAGCATCTCAGGCTCCTGTTCCAACTAATTCGCGCATCTTTGCCAACCAGACACCACGGGCATCACGATTGACATCATAGTCGCCGTGAACCATTTCGTCGATAGCAGTATCAATCTCATCGGGATATGGCACCATACCACCCATACGCCCGTAGAAATGTACCGGTACACGCCTGGCAACGATTGCCGAAATGTCGTCCAGCATTTGACCGTTGTTCATTTCGACCACGAGAATGCCCTTTTTACCTGGAACGAGCTTATCCAAAACTTCGACTGGGAACGGAGAAACTGTGATAGGACGCAGCAAACCGATCTTGATGCCTTTCTCACGGGCAGCGCGTACGGAGGAAAGCGCAATTCTGCCGGCAGTGCCATAGCCAACGATCACATATTCAGCGTCATCCAGGTAATACCCTTTATAGCGAACTTCTTCTTTTTCGACTTCCTGCCAGCGAGACATCATTTTTACGTTAAAAATTTCCTGCGTTGCTGGATTAATGTTGATTGAGGTGAGCACTGCCCGTTCGCCCTCCGGATGTTCTGCGCCAACTGCCCAGGAGGGGGCTTTGGTGCGAAGAGGGGCAAATGGAGGCAGTTCAACTGGCTCCATCATCTGTCCGATGTAACCATCCATCAGGATGCATACAACCATGCGGTATTTTTCAGCCAGGTCGAAAGCCAGTTCCGTCAAATCAACGGCTTCCTGGACCGAGGCAGGTGCCAAAACGATCACATGATACTCGCCATGCCCACCGCCATGCACCATCTGGGTGTAATCGGCTTGTGAAGGAGCGATGTTGCCCAGACCGGGACCGCCGCGAACTACGTTGACGATCACAGCCGGCAGCTCAGTACCAGCGATGTAGGAAATACCTTCCTGCATCAGGCTGATACCGGGGCTTGAGCTGGAGGTCATTACGCGCATTCCAGTACAGGCAGACCCATAAACCATGTTGATCGCGCCAAGTTCACTTTCAGCCTGGACAAACGCTCTGCCGAGCTCTGGCATACGAGCAGAAAGATGTTCCAGTAATTCAGTTTGAGGAGTGATGGGATATCCGAAGTAAGCAACCAGGCCGACCCGCAGTGCAGTTTCTGCTACTGCAACATTTCCCTTGATCATTTCAAGCGCCATTATTCAACATCTCCTTCTTTTGCCGGTGGTGTACCTTTATAGACCGTGATTGCCGCATCTGGGCAAACCACGGCACAAATTCCACAGGCGATGCATTCCTCAGGATGCAGCATATAAGCGGGGTGATACCCCTTTGGGCTCAGCCGGGACATATCCAGCGCCAGAACATGTGTGGGGCAGTCTGTAACGCAGATTTCACAGGCTTTGCAATACAAGTCGTTTATTTCTACCCATCCCTTAGCGGGCATGTAGTGCCTCCTTGGTATTGATTTTTCCTGTCCGATTGGGTGAGTCTGACAGGATGTGATGGTCATAGTATAACGCAAAGAAGGGAGGATTCGGGTGTTAGATTTTGGACGGGAGTTGCAGCCGGAGGAACGTTTTTTAGGGGTCGGTTGCTTGCCAGGGGTAGATTTGTTCAAGAAGATCAAGCATTTCCTGCCTGACAGCCAGGTTCAATTTGCGGGGGTCCAGGGTTGGATCAAGCTCTTCAGGGAGTTTTGCCTGTCCAACATCAATACGCAAAGGTCTTTTCCAATGCGAATTTTTTGAAATTCGCTGGGCAATAAACTGGGTTGCCATGGCAAACTGTTGGCGGCGTTTCTGGTTTGATCCTAATTTTGCAAAACGGCTGTTCCAGGCTTTTTCAGTCAAAATACCGCTCACCAAGACAGGCAGGAGCTTCGTTTTGGGAACTTTATCAAGAAAAACACCGATGCTGTCTGACCATCCCTGCAATGCTATGGCGGCATCGGGGACAATCGCAGGGTCTGGCTCAAGCTGCCCACTTGGAAAGATGATAACCACCATGTCATTATTGAGTGCCTGGATGATTTCGCGGATGGTTTTTAATTTGGAGTTCGAATCGGGATCCAGCGTGAGCATCAGGCGATTGATATTTCTCAATATTCGCATGAAGCCCTTCCGCTGGGCGACAATTTTCACGTCCTCGCGTCTCAGAATGGCAAGCACACCTAGAATGTCTATCAAGCCAGGGTGATTCGCTACTACCAGCAGAGGTCCGGAAGTTGGGACAGCCTCCTGGCTGTTTATCTCCAGCCCATCTGACAGGGTGGAAATTGCCCTTATGGCTGTCTCACTTAATGATGTTTCTGCCAATTGTTCATCGATCCGGGAAAGTAAATCTGCAAGCCAACCTGCTGGTTTCGATCCGAGCCTGTCGATAAGCCAGCTGATGAGCTTTCGCCTGTTCAATTTTGCCGAGGTTTTGATATCCTCAAGCACAATTCGTCTCAGACCATCTTTCTTGTTGGCATCCATTGAAATCAATTTTACGTGACTTGGAGAAATTCTGGTCTTCTTGTATGGATTTGATGGTCCGCGATTCATCCTCAACTGTAGTGTGGAAGTTCTTTGCAATGGATTTGTGATTCAAACCCTCGGGACTTTTCCCGACCATGCCCCGCAAATCGTTCGATCACACACTTTGGCAAGGGAATTGCAACTACATACGAAACACTGTTTATGAAATTGAGTGGTAACTAATGAATAATAAAACTTACACCCCAAATGAAGAACCCCGTCCACAGAAAAGCCATGTATTCAAAATTTGGATCCCAACTTTGGTACTTCTGATTCTGGCTTTATTTTTGATTTTTCAGAAAAACCAGGTTACCGCCCCCAAGAATGTAGAAACACCCGAACCGGGCAGCCAGACTGCCCTGGAAACCTTACTCTATACCCAACTGCCCGATCTGGCAGCCAAGGCAGGTCACGACAACTGGTCAATCGACGAAGTTCAATTTAATGATGACTGCACACAGGCGTTAGTCTGGGTCGCGGAAACCGACGAAAATAGCAGCGAGATGATCGCACGGGAACCCGAAATCGTTCTCGCAATCTGGGACCAGGCGACTCAACTGTGGCAGCTCCACCTGGTAAGCGATGAAAATTTCAGTCAGATATTTATGCAATCCGCTTTTAAAGACAGTGAAATTGCCTCCAGATTTTTCCCGGAAGCGGATCCAAAAGCCGGACCTACTGGAAAGATTTACGGAGGGTATTATCTACCCTGGCCAGGGGGTTTGGAAAAACGCCTGACCTGGTCGGTTGCACACTCTTCATGTAATCCTCAATATTACTGCAACTATGCATTCGATTTTGCTGATGGCACCATGTTTGATGTAGTCGCAGCTAAAGGCGGCTACGTTTACCATTGGCGCGATACCTGCGCTAATGGAAACTCGACTTGTACTAACAGCATTACCCTTGAAGACCGCACAACCAGTCCCTGGACTTACCAAATATATCTTCATCTCGCCCAGGGCAGCATCCCGGCATCGCTCAAAACGAAGGGAGTCAATGTGCGGCAGGGACAATTTATCGCAAAAGCTGACGATACCGGTCCCAGCACCGGACATCACCTCCATTTTATGGTGGTGGAACAACAGACGCTGAATGCTTGCACGTATTATTGTTTCGGCAGGTCGGAGGACATCACGTTCAGAGATGTAAAAATAAATTGGGATGCCGGCACCCGGGGCGGACGACCCCGTCTTGAAGCTGAAGCCAGCTGGTATGGTGGTCAAGGCCAGAGGTATTATGTGAGCGGGAATTTCGCTGTACCGATGGACCTGCCATACAAGCTTCTGATGTTCCCAATCTACAAGATTGCTCCGAAGTAATACTTGAAGAAAAGTTGCTCCAGGTTCACTGTCAATAAACCCCTTTATAATTAGGGCAAGGTATTTTATGACAGAGAATACATCACTGACCTCACGAGAAACGGAGATCCTTGCCCTGATCGCTGAAGGGAAGACAAACAAGGAGATTGCCGCCGACCTTTTTATCAGTGTAAATACCGTTAAGGTCCATGTTTCCAACATTTTCCAGAAAATTGGGGTCGCCTCTCGAACCGGAGCAACACTCTATGCAATTGAACAAGGCCTGGTAAGCCCGGCTTTACCACCAGAAAATCAAATGGAAGCCGATGAAGTAGTACAGGAGGAAATACATTCTACCAGCACCAGGAACAAGATGACCATTCCTTTTCTGGTAGTTCTAGGTGTGCTTCTGATCACTATTACGATTCTTGTGGCAACGCGCAACAAGACACCCGCTGAGCCAGAGTCTATGCTGATGGTAAATTTTTCCGCAGATGAACGCTGGCAGGATTATCAGGTTTTGAACACACCTCGCTCAAATGTTGCAGCTGTCACATATGAAAATCAATTATTTGCAATTGGTGGCAACTTCGCCGAAGGTGTTTCAGGTAACGTTGAGGTGTTTTCTCCTATCGAAAATAGTTGGATCTCGTTAGTAGACAAGCCTACACCCGTGACCGAAGTAAGCGCCATATTGATCGGTGAAAAGATTTATGTTCCTGGCGGAAAGACTGCCGATGATAAAGTGACAGACAAATTCGAGGTTTTTGACCCAAGACGAAACACCTGGGAAGAGAGAGCAAGTATTCCTATTGTTCTTAGTGATTACGGCCTGGCATCTTTTGGAGGTGACCTTTACCTGTTCGGCGGTTGGGATGGATCAAAACCTAGCGATGCTACATTGAAATACGATCCTGATCAGGATGAATGGTCCGAAATAAGCAGCCTACCGACACCGCTGACATCAGTTGTGGCGGTCCAAAGTGGTAACCGGATTGTACTAACAGGGAAAAGGGATAAAACCAGCACTACGCTCGAGATGATCAGTTATTTTCCAGACCGTGATTTACCCGGAGAAAATCCTTGGGAAGAAGGTGTGACTCTGCCCGTCGACGGTTCGGTATCCTGCCTGTTTGACCTGCTTGGTGAAGTGTACGCCGTGGTCAAAGGCGAATCAGCCACAGACTTCTTGTTCTACGATGGGCAAAAGAAAAACTGGAATTCCATGGGGCATAACGAGACATTGATATCAGATAACTCCCGTTGCACCGTTCTTGGAGGAGAGCTATTCTTCATAGGCGGAACTAAACCAGATGGCGGTTCTTCTGGTGAACTGCTGGGTTATAAGATGATCTATTCTATATCACTGCCTGGAATTATCAATTAGTTTCGAAAACCAACCCTCAAAAAGTCCCTTCCAGTAGCCTTTCAAAGCACGGTTTTTTTTCTGGCGTAATAGTCTGAAACTCGTTGCTATTGCGCTTCCTAAGCGGAAGAGTAAAACTGGAAGTGTATTAACCGGGTTAAGGTACTTACGGAAATAGATGCCACTTGAGCGTGCATATTGATACCGTTCAGATTCACTGAATGAGCCTCCGCTACTCATAGAAACCTTATGAAGAAGTTTCGCAGTAGGAACGACGGTCATTTTCCAGTTTGAATCCTTCACTCTCATACAAAAATCCAGGTCTTCAAAGTAAAGAAAGAAGCGCTCATCAAACAAGCCAACCTGGGTTAGCATTTCTTTCTTGAGTAAATAGCAACAGCCAGACAGAAAGGTTCTCTTAGTTGGAACCGAAACTGGATTTAGCCTGTTATGTGAATCCAATGGCATCAATAAAAGCTCGTTTATCCTTCCCCCACTGGACCAGATCTTGTCTGGCGCGTCATAGTAATAAATGAGGGGCGCAGTCAGCCCCACATGCTCACTTTCTGCAGCCATGAGCAGTTCATTTACCATTGACTCATCTGCCCTGGTGTCATTATTGACGATCAGGATGTATTCTGCGCCGGTTTTGAGTGCTTCCCTTAATCCAAGGTTAGTTCCTGCCGCAAAACCAAGATTAGTTTCTGAATGAATATAGTTGATCCCTGGATATTCCATCACCAGGTTCACAAGTGGTTCGGTTTTCGAGCCATTATCAACAAGGAATACAGATGTCTCAACTTGCTTTTGTGCCAGGATGGACTCCAGGCACTCGTGTGTGTCAGCATAGTTATTCCATGCGACAATCACTACAGCAACCGAAGGAGACATTGGCTATGATTCGATTAACTTCTTATTGTGAAAGATGACCCATATCGAGCACAGAGTCTGGTTTCACATCTACCCAGAGGTAATCCTGCCCTTCCTCATCTTCAATGAACTCCACGCTATCCGGAGGGCTCCATAGGGTCAAAGCGTAAATTCCTGGGTCAACATCTTGAAAACAGAAATAGCCCTCCTCATTCATCTCAGCCCGGGGATTCGTCTGATAAGAGAATGACATCATGGCAGGCACATCATCCCGACCTGCAGCAATGTTCGGGGAAAGGAAAAGTGCTGCTTGTGGAGGCTCGGATGTTTCTTCGTCAATCAAGTAACCACAGACAACGCCTTTTCCATCAGCTGGGACAGGTTTCGTTGGTGTCGCTATTGGCTCCGAGGTGGTAGTCACCAACTTTTCAGTAGGCTCCATCTCAGTCGGTGTGATTGTAGTACATGAAGAAATCAAAAGAATAACAACGAATAGTGACATTAAGAATTTTATGGGACTTTTCATAGATGTTTCCTTTTAAACAATTATACCCGTGGAATTGATCTTATAATGTGTATGGAATATTTTCTACGGCCCATCACTGAGTATTGGTCCCGGTAAATATATCTGATTAAGTTTTTGTGTATATTATTTTATATGAAATATTTTGGACTTCTCGAGGTTACCATTGGACGAATTTTCTGCAGATGAGAAACAACAAGAAAGATATGGCGGGTTAGAATACTCAAATTGTTGCATTTGTGGTTCAACCAAAAGCAGTAGCCTTTTTTCGGCTCCTGTTCAAGATCATCAAAAGGGTATTTTTGATCTAGACAGTTTCCCGATTGTTAAGTGCAGTCAATGTGGACTCTTATATGTTAATCCACGTATTTCAAGTGAAGCTAACAACAAGTATTATGAATTTTCTCTCCCCAAGGACCATGATTTCCTGGATAAACATTTCTTTGAAACATATTCGATTCACAAAAAAAGATTGGATCGATATATAAGGGTAATAAAGAAGTACAAGGATGGCGGCCACTTGCTCGACATCGGTTGTGGTAACGGTTACTTTCTTACACGCGCGAAGGATTCAGGTTATTCGGTGGAAGGGCAAGAAATTTCTCCCCTTTTTATCAATTATTGTCGTCAGGAACTCAATTTAGTTGTTCATTCTGGAGAATTAGAGAAACTCAAATTGGAAGTAGCATCCTTTGACGTGATCACTATGTTTGATGTCATCGAACATGTCTATCACCCTGATAAATTACTAAATGAATGTAAACGTTTACTCAAACCAGGTGGAATTCTTGTCATTACCACTCACGATGCGGGAAATTTCCTGGCAAAACGATATGGCCATAAATGGCATATGATCTATCCGATTGGTCATATATATTATTTCACTAGTCAAACCTTACCGTCGCTTATAAAGAGTGCCGATTTCAAAGAGATGAAAAGTGGATTGGCATATATTGTCGACGAAACCTGGTATAAGACATTTTTCAATTATCTTGCTTCGATTTTCAAATCCATATTCTTGCGCACCTTGATCATTTACCTCTACAAACCTGTTGCTAAGGTTTTCCCATTTCTTACTAAATGGAAGATGAAAATCGGCAGCTTTTTTATAGATCATCAAAAATTATTGTTCCTGGCAGGAGACCAGGTTAATTTTAATGACGAGATCTTCTCGATTTCTACGCCCTCATAAATATTGTCTTTATTGATTGAATGCTTTAACAACAGCTTTTTGCTTTAAAACAAAAAGAGGCTGGCAGTTGCCAACCTCTTTGTTACTACTTAGTAGGATTTTTGTTGCCTAATCGACAACGAAGCCTTCGGAAACCAGGAGTGTGTCAACACCCGTATAGCTGGTCCCCGTCCCCAATTGGTTGGAGGTGCCAACGAGCAATGCACCGGCAGGACCTGTGCAGGTTGCGCCGCCGACGAAGCCATTACCGAGTAGACCTTGATGGTTCAGAGTCCAGCTTCCATCAGCAGGTATTGCAGCAGCATTGGCGATGGTAAGACTAACAGGGCCAGTTGAAGCAGTCCCAGTAAATAGGCAGCTGAGTGCGCCCACAGCGATTTCAGTTGTCCCAACATTGACAATACTGTGGCTGGTGAAGTAGCCATAGTTGCGGTCCATGATCAGAGGATAGACGATCTTTGCACCACCCTGGGCAGGATCAAAACCTACATAAGCACCACCCTTTACCTGGGCAAGCTGAAGTTGGTTCACAACAGCCACGAGGGGTGCTGCGGCAGTGTTAGCAGTAACTTTAGCTGAACCGATGAAGGTCTCACCCATCACACAATCGGTGTCGAAAGCGGGATCTGTTTCAGTCTGGTTCTGGTAGAACACGAACTGGGAGAAGGTCTTGGAGCCACCAGCTGGAACTGTGCGGGTCTCAAAGCATGCGGTTCCGCTTATAGATGGAGTGTAATCCACAGTAACAACAGTTGCTGCGGCACCAGTGTTCATGATTTGGACGCCGGTAAAATAGCCATAATTGTTCTGGTTAATCAGAGGCATCAAAGGATTAACTGAACCAGCACCAAAGCCAGTGTAAGAGAACAGCGTCGGTCCTTCTTCAACAACGGTCACTGCGACTGGAGCAACAGTTGAAGTTACAGTACCTGAGAACACTTTGGGAGTATGTGTTTCACTTTTCTGATTCACCACGCCTGATTGTCCAGGACCAAGAGCAGGGATGCTGGCAGTTGTACCATCGGAGTAGGCAATGCTTACTGCGGTAGTTGCTGTACCAGTGTTCTGAACATAGAAGAAAGTGTTATACCCATAGTTGTCCTTGAACAGGGTTGGCAGATAAGCTGACATAGCACCAGCTCCGAAGCCAGAATAAGCTGCGTAGCTGATCGGCTTTGTAGAAGCATTGAGACCAACGATGTTGGACATGGCTGCAATTTCAACATTGGACGAGATCACAACGGAGCCGATAAAGCCTGCGGCTACGGGCATTGTGCTCTGATAGTAGCTTTTGGTCTCATTGGCGGCGATGTCATCGGCCAGCGGAGTTCCAACAATCGCACCGGACAAGTTGTAGAATGTCAGGTTGATGGTTCCTGGTGTTCCGGTGAGGTTACGTACCTGGATACTTGATTCGTAGTTCACAGGCACTGCAGCTTGGGCAGGTGTAGCAACTACACCCAAAGCTAAAGCGAAGACAAAAATTACTGCTAAAATTTTCTTGAACATTGGATCCTCCATTAGAATATTTATATCTATTCTAAGGATTCCTGAGGTTATTTCAATAACACGTTCGAATTATTTCCTGCTTATCACGTCAGATTTGCCAAAAAGAGAATAGTAAAAAAGGATTATTTCGCTGCAAAAAGATTGTTAGTTGCGAAAATCGTCATGCTCGTGCTCTTACTGAACAAATTTGAGGAAATCGCATAAGGGTACAAGAGCAGCCTGAAGATCGGTGAGTAATAAACTTTCCTTGTCAAGCGTTTTGTTCCCTCGGAAAAAGTCTGTTCTTGCAGCCAAAAATCTAATGAAATCCTGACTGCTCCCAACATTCCAGTGAAACTGATCAAACGATCAATATGCATGCCATGATCATTAAGTAACCGCTCAATAGCATTCTCTGAGAAGATGTGATAATGCCTGGGTACATCCCACCCTGCCCAATATTGCTTAAAAATCTTCCGTTCCCACGAATCTGTATTTGGCATTGTGATCACCAGATCGCCACCTGGTTTAAGAATGTGCTTGATGATTTCCAAAGTTGCAACGGGGTCTGGCAGGTGCTCAAAGACATCCCACAATGTGATGACATCAAAGAAGTTTTCCTTAAAACTAGCCTGGTCCAGGTATCCGTTAATGATATTGAGACCTTGTTGGTGAACAGCGACTTCAGCTGCATAAGTTGATGGCTCAATTCCATACGCATCCCAGCCGTGGTCTTTCATTTCTTTTAAGAAAACACCTGTCGCGCAGCCGATATCGAGAATTGTTCCTCCCTTTTTTCCTGTGTATTTCTCGATTTTCTTGCGCCGTTTGGCCATCCCATATTGCCGATCCAGTTGTTTAATTTTTGAAGTTTCCTGTATGATCGGACCAGGGTAAGAAATGTAATCTTCCGGGTAGTATTTCTCTATTTGTTCGTTGGAAAGCTGGGGGCGTACCGCGACAACCCCGCAATTAGCGCAGGTGTACAAGCCAAAATCACCAGGCATCCCATGTAGCCTGTCTTTACCAGCATAGAGCAAGTCCAGTTGATTACTTCCGCATACTTTACAGGTCATTGTCTCCAAGGTCACTACTCTTTCCAACCTCATTCATTCGTGAAAAATAAAACTTCTCAAGCTCTTCAGCACGTTTTCTCCAACTCAACTCTGCCTTTTTGCTCGCATCGCTGGCGTTACAGCTCATTACCGCTCGCTGTTCGAAAGAATTGCTTAACTCTACCACCATCCGACTGATACTCTGGGCATCATCATCAGCAACCACTCCCGCTCCCAGATTCTGAATCCACTCTGCCAGGTCTCCAATATCAGTGCTAACAATCGGTCTGCCGATCGTGAGGTAGTCGCTCAGTTTCAAGGGAAGGCGGCCTAAATTTGCCTTTGTTTTTCGAAGAGGGAACCAAAACAGATCACAAGCCGAAAGATAATAGGAAGCTTCTTCATCAGTCACGTTGCCAGTACGAATGATGTCTTCATTGAGTGGCGTGTGATAATTTGATCTTCCAACATGCAGGAGTTTCACATCCTCGAGTTTCTCCTGCAAAAGGCTAAAAGCGGAATACATCAGGTCCATGTCTTTTTTGAAACCTGAACCAATGTAACCAATAATGAAACTCTCAGATGGCAAGCCCATTTCCTCCCGGGCTTGCTCCAATGGTACAGATTTTAGGTAAGGATTGCTCATGCCGTTAGGCAGTAATAATATCTTGTCATCCGGGTAGCCCCGTCTTTTTGCCTCAGCAGCAAGCGGCGAACAAATGGCTGTAATTCCATCGCTTTCAGAAAATTTCCGGTTTTCGTACCAGGTTTCAAATATTCTCAGAAGGTATTTCTTGATACCATCCGGTCTTTCCTCAACAGACCCGCCTCTGCCCAACCAGTCAGCCCAATCGACAAAGAAAGCCGCCCCTTTCCTTTGCATCAACCTGCCAGGGATCAAGTTTGTCGGCCTGGTTTCAAAAGCGTGAACCAGGTCAAAGGTTTGGTGCCTTGCCCAGCACAATCTGGAGATCAGTTCGTCAAGCCCCCAACCAGACAAGAAAAAACGTTTGAACAAGCGCGGAAAGGTCACGATTTTCAAGCCATCTTCCTCACGCTGCAGAGCACTTCTTCCTTCGATGTTTCCAGCTAATATCGTGACATCATGACCCAGTTTCGCAAGCTGCTTGCCAAGCATGTAAGCTCTCAGGTATGTTCCTCTACCTTCCTGGTTGAAGGTGAGCAGAGCAATTTTTAGTTTTTTGCCTTCTTCCCAGGAAATTGTACTTTCCTGGTTGCATTCACTAAAAACACCTGAAACGACGACTAAGTAACCAATCGAAAGTACAACTTCACTGAGGATGTAGATTAACCTCAGACCTTCGACCTGTGAAAGGGGAAAGATCAGCAGGCTGGCAACCACTTTGAAAACCAGGGAAATGATCTGCGGAACCAACCGCTGCTTTTGCCTGTTATTAGCAATGATGATTGCGACTAAACCGACATTGAGCGAACTAATCAACACAATAATTGCCGTTCTTGAGATCAAATCGGCAACCAGGGCGTATTTGTCACCAAGAATCAGGCTAATGGCTTGCTGACCGAATAAAACAATCGCTGCCCAGCCAACTAATCCCAGGATCAAAAATCCAAAGACTGTTCTGATCAGAGCTTTCCGGCGTGTTCCAGCTGATATATTTCTATCTCTGGACAGTGAGGGTACAATCACGTTCATCAAGGACAAAACGATCGTACTGATCACGTTGAAAAAACTTATCATGAGCGAATAATTACTGATTGTCACCAAACTCCTGGACATAAACGTTACCAGGGTGACATCTACCTGCCGGAAAATGATATTGACCAGGTCAGAAGCGTGATAAGGGATCGCATCGGTAAATGTTTGTTTTAGCGAACTCAAGTCGAACCGCCAGCCGCTGAAGCCCAAGCCGAATACTCCTCCAGCCACCAGGAGCACTACAAAATCGATCACTGTTCGGGATGCGATGATTGAATTCAAATCTTTGACAGACAAAAAAACCAGCCCTAGCAATGAAAGCAGCCGGAACAGCCGGCCAACTAATAAAATTATGGAAGATTGCCTGAACCTGTCTGTGGTCAGAAGGACGGTAAAAATTGAATTGGTGAGAGATTCAGAAAGCGTGCTGACAATAGCAAGGAAGAGCAAGTCTCGAAGGAAGATTTCTGGTCGCAACATTGGCGCGATCACGAAAAGTGCTGCAGCCCAGATGATACCAAACCCCAACTTCAGCAGTAAAACCTTCTTCAAAACAGTCGAACTGGAAGCCTGATCCTCAGATGTTGTTTTCAACAACCAGGTGTCCAGCCCCCAGCTGACAAAAAATATGCTGATGGCACAAAGGTTAAAAATGCCAACATGAATGCCATAGATTTCCGGACCAACCCAACGAGCAAGGAATATCAGGTATCCAACTGATAATAATTGGGATATCGCCGCTGTAATTCCGACGACTACAACCGATTTGCCCAGATTCCGATTTCGGACCGAATCCATCGTCATTTCCTCAACAATACATCCAGGAGGAGCTGCCAACTATCACGGTCTCGGAATGAATGGTTCGTGTGGTATACAAATTTGCTCGAGAACATGTCTATGATTTTTTCGGCGAGCAATCCTGCCTCTCCCGCTTTGACCATTCCAAGACCGTCCTGATAGTTCAGGATCAATGGGTCTGTGATTGCATCGGTGACGATCATGGGCAGGTGGTAACCCATTGCAATTTTAATCGAACCGCTTTGGGTACCTTCCAGGTAAGGGGCAACAAAAAAGTCAGCGGCTTCAAAGTAAAGTCCTGCTTCAGAATCAGGGATGTATTCCGCCCGGATCGTCATCATATCGCCAATTTGCAGGTCACGGATTTGTTTTTCATACAAGTCCCGATCCTGCCAAAACTCTCCCGCAACAACCAAGTGCAAATTCAGATGCTCTTGCTTGAGTTTGCCCATTGCTTCCAGCAAAGTTCCTAACCCTTTATAAGGTCTGACGAAACCAAAAAACAACGCAATCTGGGCGTTGACAGGGAGCTCAAGCTTTTCGCGGACTTCTCTCTTGCTAAAACCACTCAATGGAAATTGGGCATAAACTGGGTGAGCAGCGGTTTCAATTTTAGAGTCCTTATAAACTAAGGTTCTGAGCCGCTGCGTTTCTTTTTCGGTCATGGTAACAAAGGAGCGGGCATCTTTTAGAGCAAACGCTGTCAACTTTTTATCGAGCCAGCCTCCTTCATGCGGATATGCATTGTGTACCAGAATTTTGGTATTAATTCCAAGTTTGCGCAGTCTGCCAAGTAGCCAGGATGTTGCTGGAGTCCAAAACGTGACCCACCAAGGGTAGATTACCAGGTCAGGCTGGTAGGATTTTATTTCCCTCAAGGTCTTATGCCAATCGAAAAAATTTAATGGGCTAAATAAAAAAAGAACATCTTTAATTTTTGTATTTTGACTGAAATCCTTATCACTCTTACCAGGGTAAAGCCATCTCGGATATTGCTTGCGAAATGAGATCGTCAGTACTTCATGCTCTTCACTGAGCAGCTTTTCAGCCAAGGCTTGAGTGAAATGTGCGATCCCTCCACGGTAAGGGGGAACTGGTCCCAGTAACACGATTTTCATCAAAATTCCTAGGGGCAGATCTCGAGGATCTGCACGCCATCGCTGTCATATACCATACGGGCATTCCCAGTTGAGATCATTTCAGTGAAGTTAAAATCCATTCCGTTGAATGGCGCCTTGGCAGAAGAATA
This sequence comes from Anaerolineaceae bacterium UBA5224, assembly GCA_002409365.1. Classification (GTDB taxonomy): domain Bacteria; phylum Chloroflexota; class Anaerolineae; order Anaerolineales; family Anaerolineaceae; genus Mesolinea. The sequence continues at coordinate 19,357 of DHUW01000088.1, forward strand.
CAAGTAACTAATTCCTAAATCGCACACGGGCTGCAATTTAGTTGGGTCTGAATACAGTTCCACAATTGCCTGTGATGATTCAATATCTTCCTGATGATCCGGACTGAACTCAGAGATCATGACGCTTGTATTGGTTTTTCGATTTGCAAAATATGGCAGCCAATAACCAGCATCACTGCCATGCGGGGCTTTTGGTAGCCAGAACCAGGTATTAATGCCAAATCTGGCATTGGTTGGGGTGTTTTTCTCAACCCAAGCCATTGCTTTTTCGTCGGCCGGGGTCATAAATTGTCGATAATCTTCAATGCTTCTCACCCGGTCGAAACTACCAACATACCCAGCCATTATTACGATGAATAGCATAGCTCCGGTAATATTGATTTTTAGTTTGTTCTTGGAAAAGCTATCAAGAGTTTCTGCAAGGACTCCTGTCAGGATACCTGCAGGCAAATAACCCAGGATCATAATCCCGGTCATGTTAGTAAAAGCCAGTTTGCCGATTCCTGTACGATATAGAAAACCTTCGCCAACCAGGCAAAGTACCCAAATAGCAGTCATAATTGTGATTGCCCGTGTTTTCCGGTTGATTATGCCAGACACCAGGCCAAGTAAAGCCAACACTGTCAGCCAACGGTCAGTACCGATAAGGAAGTATGTGTTCAAATCAAAATTACCGAAGTAAGTCTCCGCAGATTGAGCGGATTCAGCTGCAGAAAGAGGTACATCTGGGGCCTTTACTTGTGTATAACTACGTATAGCTGGGATGAATGCTGGCAAAATAAAGACCAGAGATATGATCGCCAAAATTCCAACCGTGAGTAATAACTGCTTGCGTTCTACTCCTTTAGCTTTGATGAACAAGTAGACGCTCAAGATAAACAGAAGCGGTAATAGATAGGCTGCCACTCTGAAATGGAACAATGCCACCGCAGCTAGAGTCAAGGCGGTCAGGAGATAAGCATTCCGGATTGAACTGCTTTTCCTTTTACCGGCAGAAATCCCGGTTTCGATTGCATCCCAACACATGAGGAATGCCGTGATGAGAATTGTTTGTGCCGAAAGCTGGGTAAACCGCCCCCAACCAAAATATAAGGCGGGTTGAAAACTGAGAAGTCCAACCACAACCATGCTTATCAGGCCGGCAAGTCGGGAGACTTTCTTATCGAGCAGCAAGAAAAGACCAATACCACACAAACCATTAAGGAACTGTCCCATCCACAGCACAGCAGTATGGGCAGGAATCCTACCCAGTAATTGGAGAGGGGCTGTAAGGGCATAAAAGCCAAGATGGTATTGGTCAAGCGGTAAATTATCGTAGGGTTCGAGCGTTAACGGCAACTTCCCTGTGGTGGCGGTGAGATCAGTGATCAGTGTGTGGTGAAGCGAGTCTGTCCAGCCAGGATATGGATATTCCTGGGCGAGCATCAGACGGGTAAAAAGGGTTGCCGCCAGAATGCCCAACACCAGCCAACCCCATTTTCCCAATTTAAAATGTTCTTTCCAACCATCGCGTAATTTCCAAAAGATCAGCCCAGCACTAATGACCAGCAAAAGCACGATTTTCGAATCGCCGATTCGAAGAAATGGCAAAATGGCACGCGTGGAGTAATAAAGCACTGGCCAGAAGGCGATTCCCAGGCAGGCAGCCAGGAACCAACGCTGTAAAGGGTTCCATCGACGCCAAAATCCCGTCACTGCCAATAGCGCCCAGCCTGGCAACAGCAGAAGCAGCAATATTATGAAAACTGTTTTAATTTCAACCCAGGGCATAGACAAATCCTACTGAATCATACCTCATAAGTTCTCGCTGGAAACCGGTTTCTCGATCAGCCAAATGCTGACTTCGTCATTAAAATAAAGCCGGCTGAGACCCTGGCAGCCTGCCAGCGCTTCAGCCTGAAGTCCAGAAGTGCCTCGACGAACATAGACATACCCAAGGTTTGCTTCATCAACCAACTCCCAAAAATCGGTCTCGCAGGTTGTTACGATGCTGGCACGGGCAGACCAATCATTCCAGGTGGCACTGGTTTTCGAATCTGCGCCATAAGGGTAAAAAATGGTTGGTGCAAGGCTCCAACGACCAGTGGTCGGCAAAAGCCAGCCGCCACCGTCGGTACCGCGATACATGCCAAAACCCCAGCCAGTGGTGTTCACGAAAAAGCGCGCATCTTCAGGTGTGTGGCTCTTCACCCAATCCAGGGCAGCTACATCGGCTTCAGTAACCAGGACGGTCTCATCGTTAATCGCATCAGCGGTACGCCAACCACCCCAGCCAATAAAGCCAAGTATCAGCACGATGCCAATCACCATTAGCAGTTTTTTTGTGCTGACCCTCTCAAACAGGAAATCAAAAAGCCAAATCAACAATCCAGCGCTTAAAACCGCGATGGAAACAAACAGAATCAATCCGTAATAATCGCTGCGAAAACTGAATATCTTGATCCCAAGAGGCAGTGTGAAAAGGGCAACCAACAATGACCATAAACCAAAATTTCGCCACTTTTCTTTTAACAATGCCCACATAATGCCAACCGCAGCCAAGCCCATGAGCCCATAAGCCACATTCGGGCCGAGAATGAAGCGCAAATATTCCAGTTGGCTGGCGTTCAAGGTTAGAGCTCCATCAGGTACCTGGACTGGGGTGTTGACGAAGCCGGCAGAATATCGCAACACGCGAATGTACCATCGCATGCTAGCTAACAATCCCAATACCGACGGCAAGAGCAAGATCAGCAAGTTATTCCAGTCAGCTTTTTTCACCTTGATGCTTTTTATCACCCAACCGATACCGATGATCACCAGGTAGAGTCCCAGGAGAAAAGCTGCCAGATAATGGCTGAGCAACGCACCTACCGTGAGCAAAAACAGCCCAATCCCCTGCAACCAATCCCGGGCGCCTCGGCGCAATCTTTCTGCTTCCGCCATGGCAACCGGCAAGATCATCACACCAATCAGCAAGGTATAGCGCCCCCAGGTCAGGTAGTAACCGGGCATTTTGGTGACGAAGGTGACGAAGAATGCTGCCAGAAGACCAACCCGCCAATCATCGCTGAGTGCTTTCGTCAGAGCATACACGGAAATACCGACACAGGCATTTATCACCTGCCCCAGTACCAAAGCTGCCTGCTCCGGAGCCAAACCACTGAGAACAGAGAACAAGGCGGTCACAGCATGAAATGAAAAATGATAATAAAACGGGCCAGGCAGATAGGGTTCAAGCGTGCTTGGCAGACCGCCGTTCTCGATAATCTTGCGAATGATCAATACGTGATGCTGCGAATCGACCCAGTTTGGGAAGACCAAATCCCGCGCCTGCCACATTCGCCAAACAACAAAAATCGCCAAAACAGCCAGTGCAGCCAGCCAGGTTTTGTTGAATGCAGTTTTCCAACTATGGATCAACCCTGCGATCACCAGCCCGATACACAGGCTCAGCAGCAACCCAATCGCCAGGGGTGTGAAGCTCAGGCGAACAGTATAAAAAGCCAGTGCAACCAGGGTAATAAAGCTGGCACTGATCGCAAAAATTCTCGCCAGGGCTTCACCTCCATCCTGTTTGTGGTCTCCAAGCCAAAGCCACCAGGCTAACCCCGGCATGCAAAGAGCTGCGAAAGCCAGGGCTATTTGCACAGCCTGACCCCCGACTTATCAGGCAGTTCTGCCAGCAGTTCTGCCACTGTTTTTCCCAAGCCCGGATGTTTCAGGTCGGGTGCGATTTCGTTAAGGGGAATCATTACAAAAGCGCGTTCAGCCAACCTCTGATGGGGGATCTGCAGGCGAGTAGTGTTTCGAACCAAATCATCATAAAAAAGGATGTCGATATCGATCAGGCGCGGACCATAACGAAAATTTTCCACCCGTCCCAGTTCGACTTCAGTTTTTTTCAAGAAGTTGAGCAAGCGCAGTGGGCTCATGTCAGTTTCAACCTGGACCACCTGGTTCAGAAAATCGGGCTGTTCGGTGTACCCCCAGGCTGCTGTTTCATAGAGCGAAGATTGTTTGCAGACCTGCATTTTCTGTGCGATTGCCTCAATCGCCCTGCGCAGGTTTTCCTTACGGTCACCCAGGTTTGTGCCAAGCCCCAGGTAGGCAACTGTCATCTGCTCTCACTTTTAGCTATATCGATCAAATCTGCCAGCAGTCCGAAGGCAGTTGTCTTGGGACTGGGGTCGCTCTCCAAAATACCCAAACCCGGCAGCACGTCCAGTTCGAAGCTGACGTAAGATGAGGTTCCATCCACCGTATAAAGTGGGGAATCCGGACCGATCATTTCGGGTTTCACACTCACCTGGTACTCCTCGCCCTTCCAGCCGCCCTGGCAAACCAGCTTCCAACGCTTACCTTGTGCTTCGGCTTCGGCGATCATTTCAGGAGTGATCCCGCGGATACCAATCGGTTGAACATCCATCGGCGTGAGGCTCTGCCCTAAAAGCACATTCGAAAGGGCAGCCACCTTGATAGCAGCGTCCCAACCGTCCACATCGTTACTGGGGTCGGTCTCGGTGATGCCAATTGACGCCCCATATCTGATCGCCTCATCCAAGGTTTCTCCATTGCGCATATGGTCGAGCAATAAATTGGTACAGGAATTGAGGATTCCGTAAAATCCGTGAATCTGGGCACCTGCCAATGGACCACGAAACAGCGAGAAAATAGGTGCACCGTCCATTACGGCTGATTCAAAACGGAAAAGACGTCCATTCTGCCTGGTCAGTTCGGTCAATTCGCGAAAACCATAAACAACCGGACCTTTATTCGCAGTGATCAGATGCAGCCCACGTTTTGCGCCAGCTCGAAGGTAATCCAGCGCCGGCAGACCTGAACGCGGATTTACCGGCGTGGTCTCAGCCAGGATACTTGCAGGTACCTGTTGGATGAAATTAAAGCTATCTCCCTTGAAATCAGTTTTATCCATTGTGGAGAGGTCGAAAGGTTCCCGGCTGCTTAGCAAGTCGAGCAGGGTTTGCTCATCAAGGCCATTTTTATCGATACAAACACCATGGCTTTGGGTAGCAATTGCAGTGATGCGAGGGAGGAAGTCGAATTTCTGCTTCATCTCCTCTTGTTTCTCAATCAACAAACGGGCAAAAGCCTTGCCGACGTTTCCAAAACC
>DHUW01000088.1:24725-28064 GCA_002409365.1 Anaerolineaceae bacterium UBA5224
GCTGGTGAGTCGCTTGTGGAAATTAAAAAGTGAGGTTGGCGCTATATAACTGGCAGGTCACATTTTCCTTGCCAAGGTCGTCTTCCAGCTTCTTTATCATCGGTTCGCTTATTTCGATGGGGAAGTTCGGGTAATAGACTACCCGCCAACCATCCGAGCCCATCAGGCGAAAACCAAAGAGATCGCGACCCGGATGCGCGCACAGCCATCCATAATACTTACTGAGCCGACGCTGGTCTTTTTCAGGTGAGTCACAAGGTTGCAGTGTGAGCACCAGGATCTGGCTGGGCAGCTGGCTCAATACTTCTTCGTCAACATACTCGATTTCCTCACCCTTAGCATCATCCTCAAGTTTCTCAACCTCGCTCAGGTTGGTAATCCCGGTAGTATCGGATTCAGTTTCGACGATTAATATTTCTTCGGTCGTGAGAGTCTCTTCTACAAAAGTTTGCTCAATTACTTTTTTCTCAAAAGCCGTATCTTCCATAAATTCGGGTTCGTCATCCCAATAATTATGCTCAATATCGCCATTTTCAAGTGCTTCTACTGGTTCTTCTTCTGTTGTCCCGCTTTCATCCTGTACCGGAGGCCAGGCGTATCTGGAAAGCAAGCGCATATCAGGCAAATTACGTTCCAAAGTGAGCTCATAAAAAGGTCCGGAGAGCGGATCGTTGTTTTCCGCCTGTTCCGCACTCTCAACTGCAGATGCCTTATCGACTAAGATCGAAACTTTTCCTTCCCGATGCTGGGCTTTTCCGTCCACCAGCAGGGCGGCACCAATATCGATAATTTGTTGGTATTGCTCCCAGGTTTTGGGAAAGAACACCAGGTCCATATCTCCAAAAGCATCCGAAAGGGTCACAAAAGCCATCATCGCGTCTTTCTTCGTGCGGATTGGTCGCAGGCGGTTGACCACGCCCCCAACGGTCACACGACCGTTTTCATCAGACTCAAGCAGTGTGTTCGAATTATGGCTGATCTTGTCTTCAACCTGGCGCAGGTAGGCGTTGAGCGGATGATCGGAAATATACAGCCCCAGGAGTTCTTTTTCCCAATCGAGCTGGTCTTTTTTACTCATAGTGCTTTGACTTTGCAGGACGAGCAAGGGGGTTTCTTCCACTACGAAGCCGCCGAATAAATCCATTTGACCCATTTCTTTGGCCTTAAAATGACTGGCCGAGACGTTTACGATTTGGTCAACTGAAGCCAACATTGAACCACGTTCCCCCAACTGATCCAGCGCACCGACCTTGATCAGGCACTCCAGGGGACGCTTACTCACTTTTCGCAGATCAACTCTTTGAACAAAATCGTTCAGGCTGGTAAAGACCCGGCTCATGCCATCGGAACCTTCTTCACGTCCGCGGATGATCTCTTCAACAGGTGCCTGCCCCACGTTCTTTACAGCCCCAAGTCCAAACCTGATCGCCGAAGTCCCATTCGAACGGTCCTCGATCGTGAAATCGTAACCGCTGCTGTTGACATCCGGCGGCAACACCTCAATGCCCATGTCGCGGCATTCGGCTATGTAGAGAGCACATTTCTCGTTATCGCTCTTCCAGGCCGAGAGCAGCGCTGTCATATATTCAACAGGATAATGGTATTTGAGATGGGCGGTTTTGACTGCCATCATGCCGTAGTTGGTGGCGTGGCTCTTGTTGAAACCATAAGAGGCAAAAGCTTCCCAATGGTCAAAAATCAAATTGGCAGTAGTTTCCTCAATCCCATTTTTAACAGCACCTTCGACGAATTTTGAACGGTGTTTCTTAACCTTTGCAGCATTCTTTTTCGAGACGGCCGAACGCAATTCGTCTGACTCACCCGGCGTGTAGCCCGCCAGCTGCATGGCGGCTTGCATGATTTGCTCCTGGTAGACGGTATGACCATAAGTTTCTTCCAAAATGGGTTCAAGCTTCTCATGCAGGTAGTTTACCGGCACTTCACCCTTCATATTGGCGATGTAATTGGGGATGCTTTCCATTGGTCCAGGGCGATAGAGCGCAACCATGGCAATCACATGCCTGACCGTTTTCGGCTGCATCTGCACCAGGTAACGGGTCATCCCGCCGCCTTCCAATTGGAAGAGACCGGCTGTATGCCCTTCGCCGATATAATCGTAAACCTTCGGATCATCGATGGGGATGTTGCTTAAGGTCAGTTTGACTCCATGACGCTGCTCGATGTATTCGCAGGCTTTCGCCATGATGGTCAGTGTGGTCAGACCCAAAAAATCGACTTTGAGCAAGCCCAAATCGTTGATACCAGACATGTCATACTGTGCCACCGATTTGATGGGCAGTTCATCGTTCTGGTTGGTGGGGCGGTGCAACGGGAGATATTCTGTCAGGGGCAGGTCGCTGATGATCACACCAGCGGCGTGGGTGCCAACGTTGCGAATGCTGCCTTCCATGCGGCCGGCGACGTCGATGAGCCGTTTGTACTGCTCATTCGATTCGTACAGTTCTTTCAATTCCGGGGTTGTTTCCAACGACTTTGCCAGGGGAACATTTTTGCCCTGCACCGGTCCTGGCACTGCTTTCGCCACCCGATCAACTTCTACAAGCGGAATGTTCATCACACGTCCAACATCCCGGACGGCTCCACGGGCTGCCATAGTTCCAAAGGTGATAATTTGGGAAACCTTATCTGCACCGTATTTCCGGTTGCAATACTCCATCACTTCTGCCCGTCGGTCATCCTGGAAATCGAGGTCAATATCGGGCATGGTGACGCGGTCCGGGTTAAGAAAGCGTTCAAAAAGCAGGTGATAGCTGAGCGGTTCCACGGAGGTGATATCCAGTGCAAACGCAACCAGCGAACCGTTGCCAGACCCGCGTACGTTGTACCAGATGCTTTCTTCACGCGAGAAACGACATAGATCCCAAACGATCAAAAAGTATTCAGCAAAACCCATCTGGTTGATCACGCCCAACTCATACTTGAGACGTTCTTGTATTTCAGGTGAGTCTGCCCTGTCGGGGATATTTTTGTGCAGCCCTTCCTGGCACAGATCCAGCAGGAAGGATTCTGCATTTTCTCCTTCAGGTACTTCAAATTTGGGCAGGTGGTAACTGCTGCGGGTGAGGTCGATTTCGCACTGTTCTGCAATCAACTCCGTGTTGCTAAGTGCTTCAGGAACCTGCGAGAAGATCGACTGCATCTCCTGCGGACTGCGCAGGTAATAGCTGTCGTCCGACATGCGCATGCGGTTGGTATCGCTCAGCAGTTTTCCAGTCTGGATGCAGAGCAGAATATCCTGCAGGTCCGCATCTTCTTTGCGAGCATAATGCACATCGTTGGTCGCCACCAAAGGGGTGTTGGTGCGTTTTGCCAGTTCCA
>DHUW01000088.1:28281-30396 GCA_002409365.1 Anaerolineaceae bacterium UBA5224
TAGAAATTGCCCGGTTCAAAGGCTTCTTTGTACCAGTTCAGACTGCTTTCAGCTTTTGCCAGGTCGTTATCGTTGAGCGCCCGTGGAATTTCACCCGCCAAACAAGCTGACAAGCCAATCAATCCTTCGGTATGTTCGGCTAAATAAGCTTTATCAATACGGGGATGATAATAAAAGCCTTCCAACTGCGAGACAGAAGCAATCTTGAGCAGGTTTTTATAACCTGTCATATTTTTAGCGAGTAATACCAGGTGATAAGCCTTCTTGTCTTTGCTGACATCTTTATCAAGCATGGAACGGGGAGCAACATAGGCTTCCAGCCCGATGATCGGCTTAATTCCTTCAGATTTAGCAGTTTTAAAGAAATCCAGGGTGCCAAACATGGTACCATGATCGGTCAAGGCAAGCGCATTCATGCCCAATTCCTTGGCATGTTTTACCAGGTCAGCAGGGCTGGCAAGACCATCCAGGACGGAGAAAGATGAATGAACATGCAGATGAACGAAAGACACGATTGGTTATTTTATCCCTTTAATGCGTTTGCCAAGACAGCTCCGCAAGCAAAATTAACAGCGGTAAACTACTCCTGGCACGAACTAAGTATAGCATAGCGGGTCCCCTGATTTCTCAAAATGAAGACCTGGCAGAAAAATTTTAAGATGAATCTCGTTCAAAACTGCGGTTAATTCAGGTTCATCGAAGGGTATTTGGAGTTTGTCAGACTGCAGGGTTGTACTTTGAAAAAACCGGATGACCACGGAATTCGGTCAGAGTTTCCGGGTTGTTAATGACAGATCGATCGCGATCGGAGATCATGTGCTCTTCAGAAATTTGTCTGTTTGCCCGAATGGCGTCGCCCAGGAAGCCGAACATGAACAACGTAATGCCGGCGACCAAAAAGGTTCCCCCAATCGAAACAGACTGAATAAAGCGAGAGCTGTCGTCTATTAAGTAATAAACCAGGAAACGTCCTAACAGTAGGATACCAATGAGCAACAACACCCCTCCGATGGATAGAAAGGTGCGTAGAGGTTGATAAAGCACATACGACCGGGCGATCGCTCCGGCTTGCTTCCAGATGAAATTGAACATACCCTTATGCAGGCGGGATTCTCTCGTAGCAGGATTGGTTTCAATCGGCACGCTTTCGATCTTCATCAGGCCTTTGCCTGCCTGGATCAGTGTTTCCAGCGTGTAGGAGTAGGGGTTATAGACCTGCAGCCTCAGGGCGGCATAACGCGAGAAGGCACGAAACCCGCTGACAGTATCGGGCACATTTGTGTATGACACTCTGCGGATCACGCGGCTTCCCAGGTGTTCCATGGCACGTTTGAGGGGTGAAAAATGCTTGTTTTCCAGGGTTTGGCGGTCCCCAATTACCAAGTCAGCGCGACCTTGTAGAATGGGCTCAATCAACTTTTCAATCTGGTCACCGGGATATTGATTATCTGCATCGGTGTTAACAATGATATCGGCACCTAATGCCAGGCAAAATTGGATACCATCGATAAAAGCTTTAGAGAGACCACGGTTTTGTCGATGCCGCAGGACGAAATCAGCCCCTTGCTCGAGCGCCACCTTGGCTGTGTTATCTGTAGAGCCGTCATCCACAACCACGATCACGATCTCTTCCACACCAGGCAATTGACGAGGTAATTCTGCCAGAACCACAGGCAAATTTTCTGCTTCGTTAAAGGCTGGAATTTGTATCGCCAGTTTCATAATAAACAATTGTACGATAATTTTTGGATAATTTGTCATCCTGGGTACGTAATCAGAAAGATTCATTGAGTAATAAATATCTTGTTGTAGAGGCACCCTTCATGCTACGCCTCCAGAACAGACGGGAACGCCCATTTCCCGTTGCGGATGCGTTTCAAGCTCCGTCGCAAACCTGTTGTTTTCACTTAATCTTGTAAATGCTAACCAGTGCCAACGTTCTTATATAAATCTTACTGCTTCGCGGTAACATAATATAGAACTATTTTGTGGTACGATAATGGTTTGAATTTGGAGATGTTAAAAAATGCCTGTTTATAGTTATGTATGCGATGAATGCGGTCATCAATTTGACCAATTTCAACATTTTACTGATGACGCACTGACGGTTTGCCC
>DHUW01000088.1:30661-33430 GCA_002409365.1 Anaerolineaceae bacterium UBA5224
ATCTTTTCACAAAGAAAGCGTCGAGGGTGGAAATGGCGCTAAGTCACCATCCGAAGCCGTAAAATCTGAGAGTCCCGTCAAGGAACCCAGTAAAGAAACCACAAAAACCGCCAAGTAGGCGGTTTTTTTCTTAATTGTGCTCAGTCTTCTATTTGAATACTCTTGATCAGGTCACCTAATTTAATAATATTGCTCGTTGTATCTTTTACCATTGAAGTATATGTAATGACTAAAATCTTTTCGCCAAGGTCAAAGAAAAAATATGTTTGGTACACCTCAATGTCGTTAACTACATTTTGTGTCACCACAGATGTTCCATGAAGTCCTGAGTCTGTCTCAATTTCATCCATCGAAATCATTTCAAAAAAATCAGGAAAATATAGTCTGAGCGCCTCAATTGATTGATCTACATAATTTTCAAGTGAATCGCTGTATGTTTCATCTACAAAAATGACGTTCGAACCAGATAGATTGGAATCCATAAGGCCATGATACTTTAATCCAGGGATTTCATATATCTCCCAACCTTCCGGTGGAATGTATGAAAATCCCCCATCTTCCTCGTAGTGACGCGAGCCAACATTGGAAGTAGATTCGGTCGAGGAAACCGTAGGAGTGGCGGTAGGTCTTTCAATCGTGGCAGTAGGAACTTTTTTTGTGGAAGTAGGAGGAATATTAGTGGAAGTAGGAGCCACTTTAGTGGATGTAGGAATCTTATTGGTGGGAGTGGGCACGACAACTGTGGGCGAACTGGAAGTACAACCAGAAAGTACAATGGACAAAATTATCAATAATAGTAGAAACTTTACCGATTTGTTCATTATTCTCCTCAGTAGCTAGAATAGTTAAGCAATGGAAACGGAATCAAACTGTAGAGCTTAAATTCCATTTTACTATAGTTATAAAATATTATTAATAAATACATGTTTTTTTGATTTTGGGCTACTCTGGGCTGGGGCAGAAACTGCCCCAGCCCAACCCCCTGAACCCCTTTTCCCCTGGTTCCCCCTAGCTCCCCTGCCCCCAATAACCCCCTTCATTTTTTACGTTTGTTGTCTTCGTCCAGGTCTTTCTTCCAATCCTTAGGCAATGGTGCACCAGAACGAATGCTGCGGACTGCATAATTAAGGGATTGAAACTGCACATCCATCCCTTGTGCATCCTTCATAAAATTAGAGGCTCGGCTGGCATCTATCCCGATTGCCCCAGCAGCAGCCTGCGCATCAATGTCAGCACCCAGGAACAAAAATTCCCAGCCATTTTTTTTACATTCTTCAATCATTTTGTGCAGCATTGCAGCATTGGTCTCCCGTGAGGCATTTTCATAGCCATCGGTGATGATCACCATGATCACCTTGTCTGCCCTTCCCTCAGGTTTGGTTTGTTTCTGTACGTTGGTGATCTTGTTGATGCCCAGCGCCACTGCGTCATAGAGGGCGGTGCTGCCTCGTACAAAGTAGTCTTTCTCGGTCAGGGGGTTAAGATCCTGCAGGTTGATACGGTCATGCAGCACCTCAAAAAAATTGTCGAATAGAATAGTGGTCACACGTGTTTCCCCTTCGATCTTCTTTTGATCGCTGATAGTGGCATTGAAACCCCCAATCGTATCGCCTTCCAGCCCAGCCATAGAGCCGCTGCGGTCGAGTATGAAAATCAGTTCTGTTTTGTTCATTGTAGACCTCCTCATTGATCTGAGGTCTATGATATTCCCCCATGCACGAGCTGTGGTCGCCTTGCAGGCGACATTTTTTAGACGCCTAGCAACTCCTGGTCAAAATCGTAGAGGGCGCCATTCACTCTGGCCATATCATGCTCACCCCGTTCCAAGAAATAACGCACGATCAAGTCACGCTTGTTGCAGGGACTGAAAGCAAACCCGGCACGCTCCAACAGGTCTTCAGCTTCGTCTGTGCTGAGCCTCAGACCGATTGTCAATGCCAACACTGTCGACTTACTTGGGACATAATCAGAATTACTCCTGATCTTGCTGAAAAGTCGTCGGTCGATATTAGAACCCTTGTACGCTTCAACATCAGACAAACCTTTGGTGTCAATTAAATCCAATACGGCTTCTGAAAAGGTTTTCTCATCCGGAAATGCCATTAACTCATCAGCGGGTTGCATTAAGTATGGATAAGAAGGATAAATTGAGATTTCTTCGCGGGGCAGTTCGGACCTGTCGCCAAGTGCATGATCTGGTTTTTTCGGTGATGGCGTCCATCGTTCGCGACGTCGGTTATGGAGCAGGTGCTCATCTACATAATTATCATCAATGTAACTGACCAGATCTTTATGCAGTTTAAAACCGAGTGCTGTCGCCGTCTGGTCGAACATGACCAGGGTGACTTCCAAATCTTTTTGAAAGAGATAGCGATTGATCTCATCCAGTGCGACTGCCAGCACCTGGTCATAAGGATAGCCAAAACTGCCAGAAGAGATCAATGGAAAAGCGATGCTCTTAAGATTGTTTTGAGCTGCAAGTTCAAGGCTCGAGCGGTAAGCGCTGCGCAACAACTGCTCTTCACCTCGTTTACCATTCTGCCAGACCGGACCCACAGTATGGATCACATATTTTGCAGGAAGGTTAAAAGCAGGCGTGATTACGGCACTTCCTGTTGGGCAGCCCCCAATCGCGTCACAAGCTGCCGTCATTTCTTCCGCTCCGGCGGCGGTAAAAATCCTGCCGCATACTCCACCGCCCTGTTTGAGCTCCGGGTTGGCGGCGTTGACGATGGCGTCCACTTTCATTTCGACGATGTCGTTCCGGAT
>DHUW01000071.1:0-6904 GCA_002409365.1 Anaerolineaceae bacterium UBA5224
ATACTATTGTTCACTGCACCGCCATGGGGGTGCGCGTAGATTCGGTTGTCCCACCACCAATCAGCCAACTCTTGGTGGTATCGCTCATAAAACAACACTTCTGAAAAAGTTGACAGGGTTTCATCCAACCACGGTTCCATCGCCTGGTCATTTCCAACCTGGCTGTAGAACCACTGGTGGGCGAGCTCATGCGGTACCAGGATAGTCAGGTTGTTCTCTGCTGTGCCATCATAAAAATCAATGACCTTGCTGGAGATCATGACCATGCCATCCATCTCCATGTTGTGCAAAAAATCCGCCGAAACCAGGCTGATTTGCTCGCGGTAATAAGGACCATAAATTTCCGTAAATAGATCCATTGCCTGGCTGGCGATCTGCAGCATAGCCTGGGCTTTATCTCTTTGGTAATCAAAAACATACGCCTGGATCAATAATCCGTTATGCTCGAGTTGTTCCTGATAAAACTGGTTGGAAATGGAAAAGGAAAGCCCACGCGCTTTTTCCAACGAATAAGCCACTCCATCGGCAGTCGTGCTTGCGGTTGCTCCGCTGGCTACAAGGAGGTTGGGCAGGTATTCTGCCAAACGAAGGTTCAGTTGAAAATCAGCAATTTCATTGACAATGTATTCCCCCACCACCATGTTGGCAGGGTCAACCAGGGGGTCATGGCTCATCCAAGTCTGGTTTAAGGAGAGCGGTGGAATGTATGGGTACCAGTTGCTCAAATTTAGCTGTCGTTGTGTCCAACCAAAGCTGCCTTCGCGTTGCGGGATGGCCAGGTTATAGACAATGTGCAGGCTTGTGTGCTCACCTGGCTGAAGCGGTTGCGTCAGTTGGATGGTTGTGCGAATGCCGTCTTCACTGAAGGTGGAAAGTCTATCTCCGCTCAGTTCTGTTTGTTGGTAGGTGTCGGCGAAATTTCGGGGTGGAACGATCAGCAAGAGGGAAGGCAGGCTGTAATTGTTTTTGTTGACGTAGTCGACGGTTTGAACGACTGCGGCGGTATGCCGGCTATAATCAAGTGTCAATTCAAACTTGTATCGGGTGAATTCTTCCGGGATGGGTGTGGGTTCAGGTGTGTCGGTTGGAGTTGGGCTGGGTAGGCTTGTTTCGGTGGGCAGAGCTTCTTCTGGCGCCTCGACTGTTGGTACTGCCTTATTACATGCGGAAAGCAGCAATGAAAAAAAAATGGCAAAGAAAAGAAAACGCTTCATGGTGAAACCCTGGTTAGATTTTACCAGTTAATGCGGAATGGCTCGTATCCGTTCTGTACATGGATTTGATTTACGTTTTGTCAGATGTAGGGGAGGCCTGCCATGGTCTCTGATTAATGACCTCCTTGCTGGAACAGCAGGTGTCCGTTCCGTACATGGGTTTGATATACGTTTTTTCAAAGGTTAAGGAGACCTGCCATAGTCTTCTATCGTTCAGGATAGCATTGGGAATGAACCATTCATAAAAATTCAATAAAAAAGGACGGCGTGGGAGCCGTCCTTTAATATACTAAATAACTTGATCTTTCTCTATAATCCGAAACCGTGCGGGTTGACGGGTGAGCCTTCATAGCGAAGCTCAAAATGTAAATGGGGACCAGAGCTGTTACCAGTTGAGCCCATGTAGCCAATAATTGTGCCGCCATAAACCACCGAACCGCAACTTACGTTGATCCCACCATCCATTAGATGAGCGTAAAGTGAGAGGTAACCATTGCCATGGCTGATAACGATAGTGTTGCCATAACCGCGATTCGACCATCCGGCATAGATCACGACACCAGCATCAGTTGCGTAGATGTTATTGCCGGTCTTTCCTGAGTAATCGAGACCGTTATGGACCGGCGGAGCGTATTCATAACCTCCTACATTGCTGGTGTCTGTGGGTAATTGAAAACTACCCGAACCAGAAATCGCCGAATTGGAGTTACAAGCGTAACCACCCAGGTAAGAGACGTTGGGATGGCTGCCGCCGCCAGGTTCAGTGACAACACTGACCCAAGTCGGGATAGACCCGCGACCACCGGGAATGTAAAGAAAAGTCCCGGTCTTGATCTTGGGCAGGCTGTAATCACCAATTTTTTCTGGATCAATCTTATTAAGCGGTTCCTCGACGATATCAGCGGGTGTGACCCCATAACCGTTGGAGACACCATTCAAACCTTCACCGAATAACCAGGCATGGTAAACGCCGTCTTCCGGCAGGATGATCAGTTTCTCACCCGGATAAATACCATCCGGTGTGTCACCGATAAGGTAACGGTTAGCCCAAAGGATGGTTTCAGGTTCAAGCCCAAAATCTTCTGCAATACTGAAAATGGATTCCTGCGGCTGCACTTCATAGGCAATGATCTCGCTTCGTGGAGCAGGGTAAGTTTCAGATGTGCCCAAGGGTAGGCTGTGCAATTTTTCAACCGCTGCATAATAGAGCAAGGTGTCGCTGGCAAAATAATTGGGAAGTGTTCCACCAGGCACAATTAGGCGTGTGCCGGGTTGGATATTTGGAGATGCATAACTGCCAAGCGTAGCAGGATCGAGGTTATTAAGCGGGTAGTTGATGATGTCTTCCGGTGTGACACCATAATAGCTGGAGACTGCGCCCAGCCCCTCACCAGCTGACCAGACGTGGTAAACCCCATCGACAGGAAGAATGTATATGGTCGTTCCAGGAGTGTAATTTCGGATGTCGTCCTGGAGCTCATAGCGGTTTGCCCAGAGGATTGTCTCAGGCCACAGCCCATACCTGGCAGCGATGCTGGCAACAGTATCGCCTTCCTGGATGGTATAGGTAATCACTTCTGTGCGCGGAATCAGGGTTGCAGTCGGGGTGATGACAGCAACCTCTGTTGTCGGTGTGGGTGCAATACTTGTTACAGTGTCGTAAGCGTGTTCGATGAACGGTTCTGCTGGTGTAATGTTGGCTTTCATAGTCGGGGTTGGCTCTTGTTTGTTAGCTCCCTTACCGCCAAAAACCCAGGCAGCCAGGAGAACAACCGCCAATACAACCAATACCAACGCAGCGATCATGCCGCTTTGTTTCATCAGTGGTTTGTTGGATCTGTTCCTTTGTTCAAGATGTTCTTCGCTTGGATCAAGTTCATTATTTTCATCAGGAATATTGTTTTGAATCATAGTTGCTCCGATTTGGCATAATAATCAAGATTTCATAGGCTGTCAAGTCAGCCTGTTGACATGAATTTTGAGTATTTGCCGCTTAAGGATTCTGAAAATACTTCGCAATGATAGGCGTTAAATCCTGGTTGGTATGGCGGGAAAAAGCATCCAAAAAGTCAGCTTTAGTCGCCAGGTTATAGGTATTCGCATAGGCATAATCTTTGAGGGATGCAAAAAAAGCACCGTCACCGACAGCCTGGCGGATCTCATGCAAGAAATGCACACCCTGGAGATAGACCGCATCGCGGTAAGGTATATACCCGCCAGGGATCCAGATATCTGAATCAACGAAACCGGTGGGAACAGGCTTATAAATACGCACGCTCCACCACCAGTCGACACTTTCGGGGTGATAACGCTCATAATAGAGCAGTTCTGCATAGGTTGCCAGGGCTTCATCCAGCCAGGGTTCGAGTGCATGATTGTTGCCAATAAAACCATAGAACCACTGATGCGAGAGTTCATGTGGCGTCATGATGGTCAGGTCGGTTTGCGGTATGCCGTCGTAAAAGTCGAAAATCCCATAACTGATCATGATCATTCCATCCATCTCCATGTTATGGAGGAAGTCCCCAACGACGATCGATATCAATTCACGCGGATAAGGATAGAGCAACTCGCCATAAAGTTTCATGGCATTCGCGGCGATCTCAGTGACACTGATTCCAGTTTCAATTTCATTCATAAAAACGTACGAGCGGATGGTTACGCCATCCTGTACGATTTCATGCTCGAAGTAGCTGTCACTGATCGAAAAGGTGAAGCCGCGGGCATGCTCCAGCGTGTAGGTATATTTACCGTCAGTTCCCTGGGCAGGTGCGCTGGCAGCAACTTCAATCAGATCGGCATGGCTAACGAGCGTCAGGCTGACTTCGAAATTGCTGAACTCGTTCACAATCGATTCGCCAACGATGATATTGTTTTCATCAACAACGCGTGGATAAGCGAGCCAGCCTTTTTCTTCATCGTAGGGTGGTACAAACGGGTACCAGTCCGAAATATTGGCTTGTTGGTTGGTATAACCAAAAATGCCCGGATTATCTGGAAGATAAATACGGAAACTGATTTTGATAACCGTTGTTTCCAGCGGCTCTAAGGGTCTGGAGAGCATGAGGTAAGTGATAATGCCTTCTTCACGAAACGAGCTTACCAAATCACCAGTGAGGCTGTATTGCTCGTAGCTGTTTTCGAAGTTTCGTGGGGGTACGACCAGCATGATCTCAGCCATCGGATAGCTGCTTTTATTCGTGTAAGTGATTTGCTGGGTCACAGAACCAAAGTGAGAATAGTAATTGAAGATCAGGTCAAGCCTGTAATGTGTAGGGTTGGCTAGCGGATCAGGTAAAACGTAAGCCTGGGGTGCTTCGTTCAGTGTCGGCTCGGGTGTAACTGTAGGAATGGTTTCAGGAGAAGTAGGGGAGGGCTCAATGATGACTTCAGTTGATGCTTTCCCACATCCAGCCAGGAGGGTTACCACGATGAGCAAGAGGAAAAGATGCTGCTTTTTCATGCTTCCAAAATTGTACCAGTAAGTGGATTCATCGTGATTTGGCGATACTTCCAATTATGCCGGTCTCCTGACCGATCACGCATTTTCTCCACAGGAGTCCAAAGCTTGAGTCTGGGTAGATCCTTTCCGGGCAAAGAGGAGATCTACGGTCAGAACGCATGCTCGGTGGGGACGCCGGTACGATCGATGAGTCAAGCCCCATTCCTACTAATTACGCTTCAATAATGGTGATCGTATGGACGATTTCTGCGGTCTTGGACATCATGGCGATCGCCTGGCAATACTTCTCTTCTGCCAGTTGCACTGAACGTTCAACATCTTTGCGCTGTATGTCTTTGCCCGTAACGATATATTCAAAATGCATCTTAGTAAAAACCCGAGGGTGTTCCTCCCGGGATTCCACATTGACCCGGCACTCATACGCAGTGAAATTCACTTTTTTCTTGCGCATTACCGAAATGACGTCCAGGCTGGCACAACCGGCTGTCCCAAGTGCCAATAATGCAATCGGCAAGGGTCCCTTATTATGCCCTCCGCTCTCCTCCGAGGCATCCAGGGTCACAGTGTGATCGCCCTCGGTGTATCCGGTCAGCTCCATGTCTTCTTTCCAAACAACTTTTACATCCATTATGCCTCCTTTATCGAGCCAAACTGGCTTGAGGTGAAACCTTATCAGGTAAATGCGCGTGATTGCTTGAGTCCACAATTTTTGCAGACCAGGTTGAGTTGGCCATCATAATGGACATCCGTGCTGCCGCAAGCAGGACAGGCCTGTACAAATCGCAGACTGGATCCCATATCTTTCTTTGTGTCAATACTGTTCTCAGGTTTGGAACCTGTTGGGTTTGTTTTGTTCGGTTCGCTCATTTCAAGATAACCCAAAACTTATTCCTTGTTTACCAAGGGCAGGTTGGGCTGCACGTCAAAATCCAGTGAGTCGGTTTGTCCGAGCACGAGGTGCCGATAGGCTGCCGCGGCAATCATGGCAGCGTTGTCAGTGCACAGATTGATGTGGGGAATATGCACGCGAAAGCGGGTTTGGGCTCTGAACGTCTCGCGCAGAGCACGGTTTGCGCTCACACCACCAGCCACAATGATATCTTTCGCCTTGAATTCTTCTGCTGCAGCAATTGCCTTCTCATACAAAGCATCAACAACCGCTTGCTGGAAGCTGGCAGCAATATCGGCGACTGGCAGTTTCTTCCCTGAGCTCTTATATTCTTCAACTGTCCTCAAAACTGCTGTTTTTAGTCCACTGAAAGAGAAATCCCATGGGGAATCCATGCGCGCCTTGGGGAAGTTGAAAGCCCGTGGATTGCCATTTTGAGCGGCTTTTTGAATGGATGGTCCGCCCGGATATGCAAGATCAAGTAAGCGAGCGACTTTGTCAAAGGCTTCCCCAGCTGCATCATCGGCGGTATTACCAAGGGTTTCGTAATCGAGGTGCCCTTTCATCAGGATCAATTCCGTGTGCCCGCCCGAGACCAACAAGGCAATCAGGGGGAACATCGGCTCCGGACCGGGCTTGGAATCTGCGGGGTAAAGCCATGCAGAGTAAAGATGACCTTCCAGGTGGTTGACTCCTATGATGGGTAATTCAGAAGAAAGCGCTAAAGCCTTCGCCATGTTGACACCCACTACAAGTGAGCCTGCCAGGCCGGGACCTCTGGTTACGGCTATGGCATCCAGATCGCTCATTTGCATGTGCGCCTGCTGGAGTGCTTCGCTGACCACAGCGTGGATCGCACGTACATGCTCCCTGGACGCCAATTCGGGATAAACACCTCCAAACTGGGCGTGCAGGTCGACCTGGCTGGCAATCACACTGCTTAAAATGACTCGTCCGCCTTCAACGATCGCAGCTGCGGTTTCGTCACAGGAACTCTCAATTCCCAGCACGCGTAGATAATCTTGTTTCATCTTAACCACCTTTCATCGGAACCACCAGCTCCATTGGGTAGTCTACGAACTTCTCGAAGTGACCATCCTCAGTCACGTACCAGGTGTCCTCAATACGGATGCCGTAGTTCTTGCTCGGATAATAAAGTCCCGGTTCAAGTGTGAAGACTGAACCAACCCGCAGAATATTATCAGGGTCGGGTTGACGACCGAGCCAGGGCTTCTCATGGATATTCAAACCCACACCATGCCCAACGCTGTGAATGTAACCCTCTTCAAAAGCTGGGTTCTGACGGATAGTCTCATGCCCCATTTCTTCAAAAAGTTC
>DHUW01000071.1:7162-7349 GCA_002409365.1 Anaerolineaceae bacterium UBA5224
GCTTGACCTGGTCATAAGCTTGCTGTACCTCATCGGGTGCATAACCGAGGCACCAGGTTCGGGTGAAGTCATAAAAATAGCCTCCGCCTTCCTGACAGGGGAAAATATCGAACACGATGCTCTTGCCGAGCTTGATCGGATCGCTTGGTGTGCCTACACTGTGCGGAATGCCGCCGTCTCTGCCAAT
>DHUW01000071.1:7601-31476 GCA_002409365.1 Anaerolineaceae bacterium UBA5224
GTCTTCTTTCACAAGCGTCTCATCTACCACCTTATGTGCACTCAGAAAATCCTGGACCCTTTTCACGACGTTGGTGGTGATGTAACCCATCTTACGGATTTCTTCGATTTCAGCGGAGTCCTTGGTAGCCCGGGCTTCCAGGATGATCTTGTCATCATAATCACCCATAAAATGGATCCCGGGTAAAAGATCTTCCAGTTCCCTGATAAGGGCATAAAAGGGTCCAAATTCACGGTTGCCATAGAGAAGCACATTACCCTTGGTCAATCCGATATCTTCGAGGATTTTCTTGTATCGTAAGGCGTTGGCTGCCAATTGATTGTTGTCAGTGATTTTTAGGAATCCGTTTAATGGATAGCCGGAATAAGAGATAAGTTCATAACCAGTTTTGGCTGCTTCCTCGCGTTCCATCATGCCATGGAATAAGATCGGTTTTCTGCCAGGAATAATAAAAAAGTCGGCACCAGTCACATGGACGGTGCCTGTAAAATAAGTCATCGAGGGATTGTGTTGAGCAGCACCACTGATCCACAGAGCATCGATGTTATTAGCTTTAATTAATTGTTCAAGATCTTTTTTCATTATTCTCCTCTGAGAGTGCCTGTTTTAGATTGTTTAATAATACTGCTTCCTGCGACGAAAGGACGGTGCGCGGGTCCAAAAGCACCTGGTCGTCTTCGATCCTGGTTATGACAGGTATTTCCGCCTGTCGTAAGCGTTTGCTAAATTGCTTTGTCGATTTCGGCTTCAGAGCCAGCAGCCAGGTTGGTAACGTTTGCCCAGGCAGGCTGCCTCCACCGATCATCGATTCTCCCGGCAAGACCTGCCCGGTTCCAAGTTCTTCTTGCCATCTTTCTGCCTTGAGCTTGAGGTCGGCTTCTTTGCGAGCCAGCATGATCAGCACCGGTACGGTCTCGACCGCCCTGTTTTTGAGGTACTCGAGCAGCGTGGCAGAAAGCGCTGCCAGGCAGAGTTTGTCTGCCCGCAGAGCGCGATAAAACGGATGCCTGCGAACTTTGTCTATTAAGCTTGCTTTTCCTACAACGAGGCCCGCCTGGGGTCCACCCAGCAGCTTGTCGCCTGAGAAGCAGACCAGGTCAGCACCCTGAGCGAGCGCGTTTTGAACGGTCAGTTCCGACTCCAGCCCGAAAGTGACTGGGTCAACCAGCGCGCCAGAACCGAGGTCGTATACAACATTCAAATCGTATTGATGGGCAAGCTTAGTGATTTCCGGCAACTCTGGTGAAGTGGTGAAGCCGACGATCTTAAAATTGGACTGATGCGCGAGCAGCACCAGGTTGGCACCTTCCTGGATAGCCGTTTCATAGTCTGAAAGATGTGTACGGTTAGTGGTGCCGATTTCGACCAGTTTTGCTCCCGAAAGGCGCATCACCTCAGGAATACGGAAACCTCCACCGATTTCAACCAGCTGTGAACGCGATATCACGACCTTTTTGCGATTGGCGAGGGCAGCCAAAACGAGCATAACTGCACCAGCGTTGTTGTTCACCACCAGGGCAGCCTCAGCACCAGTCAGGCGGGTGAGCAGATCAGCAGCGTGAACATCTCTTTTACCGCGTTGTCCTTTCTCAAGGTCGTATTCGAGCGTTGAGTAGCCGCTGCCAACGTAGGCGATTTCTTCGATTGCCGCCTGGCAAAGCGGAGCTCGGCCGAGATTGGTATGTAAAACCACGCCGGTCGCGTTGATCACTGGGCGCAGCGTAGGGATGGATTGAGACATCAGGAGCGATTCGATCTGAGAAACGATCTTTTCTTCTGTCGGAAGGTTGCCAGTGTTTTTCACCTGGCTGCGGATCTCTTCCAATACCTGGCGGGTCGCTTGCAGGCACCACACGTGACCGTATTCTGCCTGCAAACTGACCATAGCCGGCAGGTTCAGCAGGGAATCGACCGAAGGAATTGCGTGCAAGGGGTTCATTTCAGGCAGCTTGGTCAGGTTTCCAGCGGCTGCGTTCCCACATCCGGATCAGGAACTCGATCAAAAAAATTGCTGCTCCCATGATCACAGCCAACGGGAGGGTCAACACGCGTCCAATTTGCAGCCAGGCCAAAAGCGCGGCGAATACACCGAACCAAACTGCCTGACGGATGACAATGTGAGGTCCAGCCGGAGGATTGGATGGGAAACGAAGGTTAAGGAACCAGGCAAGGGGTATGAACAGCCCGGCGCCCAGCAAAAGGAGACAAAAATAAAACAGCCAACGCGGTCCAACAGTGGGCAAAAGGTGGTTGAGAGTGTAGTAAAGTCCCCCGCCGCCTAATGCGATCAGGATAACAATTGCAGGTAAGTAGTAGGAAAAGGGTTGGGGACTGTTATCTCGCTGCATAGGCAAATTATACATTAATTATTATGTTGGAGAGAGGGCTTAGAGATGTTGACGGTCATTCTGAGCGAAGCAAAAAATCTACTAGCGAATGGAAAGGTGCTTATACAGCACGGTTAGTATCGCAAAGGAAGTTCATCATACAGTAAGGTTTGTCAGCTCCACTTATTTTATAGGTTCAATAGCGATGATGATCCGCGCCTGGGTAAAGTAGGAATAATCCGGGTCGCCGGCTTCCTTGGTTAATTTTCGTCCACAAAAATAGAGCAGCAAATCTTGCGGCTTAAGCTGGTCAAACCCCTCGTTTGGGTAGTTTTCTTCCAGGTATGGCACAAGGTCCATGGTATGAGTTGAAGCTTCTTTGACATCAGCAGGTGCTATACGCGCTAAAGCAGTCACCTTACCCTGGACAAGCTGTCCATCTGTCTGGATGTTGACTATTGAGCCAATAAAGCATTCGTTGACGAATTGCTCGAACTCTTCAGTGGTGCGCAAGCGTCCGCTCTCATGATTCTCGAGAAACACCTGCAGCGGATAGGCTGCCAATGGATTACCTAACCAATCTGTGCCTGAATGTACCCACAAACCGGTATAGCCAAGGTGCTCCCATGCAACCACTGTGTTTTTGTCGATGTCAAAATTGCCATTGGTAAAAACTTCTGGCGTCCAGGGCAAAACCTGGAACTGAGGCATGATCACCTGAGCATCCCCGCAGATTGGCTCAAAAGACATATTCGTTGGAGAATCGATCAGGCTGACACCATTAAATTCCATCCATGGTAAAGGGGTAGGGGTCGGCATTAATTCTGCAGTGATGGGTTGAGGTTTTTTTTGTTTTTGCTTTGAAACTGTGCCCACTAAGACTGACTCTGCAGTTGTCAACGGAGTTGGTAAGAACGGATCCTGGACCGGTGGTTTGGTGGATAAGGATGCAACATACTGAGGCTTATATTGTCTGTAAAATATAAGCCCCAATAGGACAGCAATTATGCCTGTAGAGATGCTGAGAACACCCAGCAGTTTTTTATTTACTCTTTTCACTCTGTTTCTTCCAACCAACGAAAGACCCGATTGAGAAGAGCGCAAACCCAATGCTTGCATAAAGGAACAGCGAAGGATCGACCGGTCCGCCAGTTACAGGCGCCTGAGAAGGCACAGGGGTATTCGTATAAGTTGGGACGGTTGTTAGCGTGAATGCCGGTGTGAATGTTGGCGTCGCTGTATTGGTAATAGTTGCAGTGTTAGTCGGCACGGAGGTGTTTGTAACCGTTGCAGTGTTGGTCAAGGTAGGTGTATTCGTTTGAATCGGCGTACTTGTCAAAGTTCCTGTAGAGGTAGCCGTAGGTGTGTTAGTTGAAGTACTGGTTTGTGTATTTGTTGGTGTATTAGTCGGTGTATTTGTCGGCGTATTAGTCGGCGTGTTGGTTAGGGTGTTTGTAGGTGTATTTGTCTGTGTGCTAGTCGGTGTATTGCTTGGGGTGGCGGTAGGCTGTTGATTTACACGATAGCTATCTCCTTTATTTCCAACTGTGACGTTGTAAGTACCCCAGTCATCCCCAGCAACTGTGTATGCATCGATACAAAATGTCCCATCGGACTCAACTATGACTGTGCCTGATGCCACAGTAATGCCAGGATCGCCTGATGCGCCACCAGGCTGACCAACGATGGACCAGTTATAGGTACCAGGATCAAACCCTGCTCCATTGATCCAAACATTATCGCCAACATTATAAAAGTTGGTATTAACATCCGGACCACATGCAGCTTTCGTGGTCCATATTGCACCTGAACCCTGTCCGCTGGTTGCAGTTACAGCCCAAAGTCCCAAGCTTGTAACAGTAGCTAAAATCAATAAAACTCTAATTTCCCACTTCATTACTATTCAATCCTCCTGTTTTAAAACTAATCCTTTGATGATTAATTTTGCCCAATGATACCAAGGGATGAGCATTTTTGAGATGATGTGTATAATGTTCGCATAGATGTAAAAACATCTTAAACACACCTTGTTGCATTTTTAATCTATCACTTGTCGTCCTTTCGTTCGTGAAAAAGAAATATCGTCTAAGATAAGATCTTTCACATACTCAAGATAAAAGCGCTCCTCAAGGCTAAAAGGCCATGCGATGATATAATTTTGAAAACTGGCTGAGGTAATAGGATGAATGAATTTTTAACTTACCATGAAATCGATGCAGCGACGGATGCAGTGCGCGCGCGTTTAACTACCAACCCCCAAATTGCCCTGATTCTTGGCTCCGGACTGGGTGAACTGGCTGACTCAATCGAGAACCCAACCATTATCCCCACCCACGAGATCCCCTTCTGGCCGATCTCTACTGTACCTGGTCACAAGGGTCGCCTGGTGATTGGCGAGTTGGAGGGCAAACAGGTTTTAGTCTTGCAGGGGCGAACTCATTTTTATGAAGGTCATTCGGTAAATAAAATTGGACTCCCGATTCGGGTTATGCAGCGCCTGGGGATCAAGACACTTATCCTGACGAATGCTTCAGGTGGATTGAACGATGATTTTTATGCCGGCGATATTATGCTGATCAAAGATCATCTCGATTTATTGCCTATGTCTGGTCAAAACCCCTTGCGTGGTCCGAACCTGGATGAATTTGGCCCTCGTTTTCCCGATATGAGTGCGGTTTACAACCCCGAGTTGATCAAGCTTGCCCAGGAAGTCGGCAAGGAACAGGGCATTAAACTGCAGGAAGGTGTCTATGTTTGCCTTTCCGGTCCTTCTTTTGAGACTCCGGCAGACTGCCGTTTTCTCAAAATGGCTGGAGCCGATGCAGTTGGAATGTCGACCGTGCCAGAAGCCATCGTAGCCAAACACGGCGGGATGGATATCCTCGGTTTTGCTACGATCACCAATAAGATCGACCCGGACGGTACCAACAAAGCCAGCCACGAAGAAGTATTGCAAGTTGGCGACCAACTTGCACCAAATCTGATGAAAGTTATCCGGGGAGTCCTTCGCCGGCTATAATTTCTTTTACAAATGGATTATGTTATTCGCTTTTTAGCGGAATTTGAAGTTCCGATTTACTTGGTGTTGGGCATCGTTTCCTTGGTGTACTTGCGCCGGGTGCTTATGGCGCTGGAAGAAAAACGCAGCGCAATTTTTGGCCTGGAGCGTGAAGCAGCCCAGCGAAAAGTAGTGTCAGCCACATCGGTACTGATCTTAGTAGGATTGCTGACCGTAGGTGAATTTGTTGTGGCTACCTTTTTGGCAGGGGAACTGGCTCAGCAGCCGACCTTTGCCACGCCAACGATTGAAGTGTTGACAACACCAACCACCACGCTGCCAGGTGTAATACCTACAGACGCTACACCGACTCCGACCAAATACCCTCAGGCTGAAATTGAAGGAGTGCAAAGCGCGTGCATTAATGATGTTTTAGAGATTGAGAGTCCGGTACATATGCAAGAGATCAGCGGTGTTGTCGAATTACTTGGCAGCGTGAATACTGATAATCTCGGATCATATAAATATGAATTTTCAACGATGGGCGAGCCCAACTGGCAAACCATCGCTGCTGGCAGCGGCACACGTATCGATGAGAGCCTGGGCAACTGGTATACCAGCGACTTGACACCAGGCGAATATATGCTCAGGCTGGTTGCACTAGATAACGATGGTGCAGAACAATCTGCATGTGTTATTGTTGTAACTGTTGCAGGGGATTAATTGAGGGAAAAATGGCAAAATTAAAAGTACTGAAAGCAAACCAGGGTCATTTTGATGAAATGATCGAAATTGATCACGGCTTTACCAGCAACTTTGCCTATCGGTTGATCACTGACCTCAACGACCAGGATTCTACTTTTAAGTTTGAACGAGTCAAACTACCACGTGAAGCTCATCTGAGTTACATGAGAGATAAAGATTCGCTTTTAAAATCCTGGAACGACGCCAGCCTTATTTACGTAGGCGAGCTCGATGGAGTCCTTGTAGGCTACATTGCGATTGATGCCAAAACCCTGCCCGCCACTGCCCGCATCAGCGACTTGGTGGTTATGCCGGAGTTGCGGCAAAAAAACATTGGGCGCACAATGCTGGCTGTTGCCGAAAGTTGGGCATTGGAAAACAATCGCCAACGCGTCCTGATTGAAACTCCCATGCGAAATTATCCAATGGTCGAGATGGTTCTTACCTGCGGCTATGAACTCTGCGGCTTTTTGGATCAATATTTCCCCAACAGCGACCCGGCTCTATTCTTTCAAAAAAGATTGGCATAAGGCGAAATTATCGAATGCTGCTAATGATCGATCTTTCACTGGTCCTTGAGACCCTCAACCAGATTTTGTATGCTGGCGTGGCAATCACTGCGATTGCCCTGCTGATGTATGCCACTGGTTTCAACTTCAAGGATCGTATCGTGCAGACCTTTGCCCTCATCCTGGTATGTGTCGTGTTAATTTATACAGGCGAGACAGTGGCGGGGGTCTCAACTAAACCCGAATTTATCCAGTTTTGGCTGCAGCTCAAGTGGGTTGGTTTGATGATGCTGCCAGCGGTTTATTTGCATTTTTCACATACGCTGCTAACGCTCAGCGGAAGGCCCAGCCGCGGCAGACGTAAAACCCTCGTTTGGCTGACCTATATCCTTACAGGTCTCTTTGCTGTTTTGATCTTTTTTGGCATTTCGATCGGAGGTCTCGCACCTGATAGGGCGCCGATATATTACCTGGAACGTAACCAGCTCACTTTTTATTTTGGGATCTTTTATATCGTCGTGATGGCGATGGTCAGTTACAACCTGATCAGGGCGATGATCCGTACTGTCACCAAAACTGGTTTGCGTCGTATGATCTACCTTTTTTTGGGTGCAGCTGCAATTGCTATCACTAGCATTATTTTCCTCTTCCATGGAAATACCTGGTTTTCCTTTCACCCGTATTGGTTCTGGTTTTTCAGCATCCTTTGTTCGCTGATCACCGATTTTTTCTTGATCTTGATGACCTATACCGTGTCATTCTTTGGTTTGCTCTGGACAGATCGCCAGATCAAGAGTCGCCTGTTCCGTTGGCTCTTGCGCGGTCCGATCACAGCAGCGATCGTTTTGGGTCTGACCACCGTTGCCAGAAGGTACGGAGAACTGCAGGGGGATGCCTATAGTTTTTACGTTCCCATCGTGATGGTGGGCGGAATGTTACTCATCCAGTATGCGATCAATTTGTTCTCTCCTTATATCGAAAAATCTTTCTTTTGGGGTGATGACCGCAAGGATTTAGAAACCATCCAATCTTTGCAGGACCGGATGCTGACGAATCGTGACCTGTACCAGTTCTTGGAAACCACCGCTGCACTAATCAGTGACCGCCTGCCCGTTTCGGGCGGTTTCATTGCCTTATTGGAAGGCGAGAAAGTCGTCAAGACAATCAGCTCTGGCGATCAAAAAGCGATTGAAGAAGTTGAAATCAGTGATGATTTTATTAAGCAAATCCAAGATAACCGGGGGGAGCAGGAAGGTTTAATAGAATGGGATGGTTTGTACCTGGTGCCCCTGGAATTTACCTTCGAAGATGGAAAAAACAGGCTCCTGGGATTGTGTGGTTTTGTACGAAATGAAAACCGGGAAGTTGAAGAGACTGACAGGGAAGCAATCTTACAACTTGCCGAGCGTGCTACCCTTGCTATTAAGGATCACGCCCTGCAGAAGCAGGTCATTCAGAGTCTGTCCGCACTGCAGACAGAGGTTGATTACCTCCAGAATCTGCGTGCCGTAACAAGTTTCAATGTTGACAAACTTCAGAATTTTCAGCAGCCCGAATTACCCGAAGGCATGGCAGCCTGGGTGAAAGATGCCCTGACACATTATTGGGGCGGACCAAAGCTGACCAACAACCCCCTTATGCAATTCAAAGTGGTTGAAGAAAAAAGCGGAAACCAGGACGGCAACCGCACCAATGCCCTGCGCAGTGTTTTGACCGAAGCCATTGAGTTGATCAAACCTGGTGGGGAACGCAAATTTACCAGTGAGTGGCTGCTCTATAACATCCTTGATCTCAAATTTCTGCAAGGCAAGAAGGTGCGCGATGTTGCCCGAAAGCTGGCAGTTTCTGAAGCAGACCTTTATCGCAAGCAAAAGATTGCGATCGAAAGCGTTGCTCAAAAAATCGCGGATATGGAAGCCAGTGCAAATGGAAATGGCGATCAAACTGAAACCGCTGACCAGGCAGAAGAAAAACAATCATAATCGACTCTGGCACGAATATTGTAAGGTTAAGGCTGTATATTGTGACAAGTATGCGGAGTAAAAATCGTGGCACAAAGTAAGACTACCGGAAAAATCAGCAAAGCGAAAGCGTTGGAACTGCAAAAGTTGCAAGAGGAAGAAGAGCAGCGCAAGCTTGAACAACAGAAGAAAACCAGGCGGGTCATCTGGGATCTGACCGCGTTATTCCTCGTGGTTGTCGGCGCCATCCTGCTATTGGCGCTGCTGGGCGTCACTCATGGAAAACTGGCAGACAGCGGGGTATTCACCCTCAGGCGCTGGTTTGGTTGGGGTCGGTTCTTAGTTGCTTTCTCAATTTTTCTGACAGGTTGGATTTTGCTGCTTTGGCGGAAATCTCCACCTGAAGACTTCAAACTGGGTCGGATCTTACTGATTGAGTTGGGGTTCTTCCTCTTGCTGGGTGTATTTTCGGCATTTTCCGCCGATTCGGTTTCCACAGTCAACTCCGGCAGTAGTGCTGGCGGTATCGTCGGTTATGGTTTGGCTTATCCACTGAGGAACATGGTTGGTGACGCGACTGCTGGAATCTTTTTGCTGGTTATCTCAACGGTGCTGCTCATCCTGGGTTTCCGCCTGTCTTCACGCATCGAACGCTGGGCAAAAAGCGAAATGGGTCAATTCGAGGCTTCCTCCCAGGTTTTTCAGGAAGAAGAGCCAGGTTTGCCAATTCTTGAACCTCTTCAACCTGACGATGCAAAAACCCAAACCATTCAAACTAACACGAAAACAAATTCCAAGGCGACCTCGCAGATGGAATTACCTCTCGCTTTTCGGCGAGGTGAGCTAATTGATAACAACAAGCCCACCAAGCAGGTCAAACTAAAACCCCGTTCTGACCAACTGCCACCGCTTACCCTGCTTGACCAGGAAAAACCGGTCGTTGCCAACCAGGGAACGAACAATATGAACGCTGCCATGCTCGAAAAAACTTTGGGCGATTTTGGCGTGCCTGCCAAGGTGATCGGTTATCGGGTTGGACCAACTGTAACGCAATTTGCTGTTGAACCAGGCTACTTTGATAAAGGCAATACTGACGAAAAACAAAAGGTCAGAATTTCACAAATTTCCGGCTTGTCAAAAGACCTGGCGCTGGCCCTCAAAGCTGAGCGGTTACGCATTGAAGCGCCTGTACCCGGTGAATCTTATGTGGGTATCGAGGTGCCCAACAGCGAACACACCATCGTGCGCCTTCGCCCGTTGCTCGAATCGCCTGATTTCGCAGAGATTAAATCGCCCCTGGCAATTCCGATTGGCCGAGGGGTTTCAGGTCAGCCGATCATTTCGGACCTGGATAATATGCCTCACCTCCTGATCGCGGGTACGACAAATTCCGGTAAGTCTATCTGTATCGCCGCACTCACGATGGCTTTGGTGATGAACAACCATCCTGAGGATTTGAAACTGGTCATGGTAGACCCCAAGCGGGTCGAGCTGAGCCGCTTCAACAATCTGCCCCATCTGCTTGGGGAGGTTGAAACCAATATTGATCGTATTATGGCAGTTTTGCGTTGGGCAACCACTGAGATGGATAACCGCTATCGCCTGCTCGAAGTGGTGCATGCCCGTAATATAGCCACTTACAACCAGAAAATGGACAAACTTGGTAAACCGCGTATGCCAAGGATCGTGATGTTGATTGACGAATTGGCTGATCTGATGATCAGTGCTCCTGATGAAACCGAATCCGCCATAGTTCGGTTGGCGCAGAAAGCAAGGGCGGTCGGGATCCACCTTGTGGTGGCAACCCAGCGACCGAGCGTTGAAGTGGTCACAGGCACAATTAAAGCCAACTTCCCGACCAGAATAGCCTTTACGGTCGCATCATCGGTTGACTCACGTGTTATTCTCGATGTAAGTGGTGCGGAAACACTTTTAGGCAAAGGCGATCTGCTCTTCCACCACCCTGAGGTGGGACATCCTCAGCGAGCGCAGGGCGTCATGGTCACAGACCACGAAATTCGGGGCGTGATTTCCTGGTGGCAGAATCAACAGCAACAGGAACAAGCCTCTGCTACAAGCCTGGTATTGCCTGAGACCAAAACAGCAAAAGTAAATGAAGTGAGCCAACTGGTCCAGTCTGAGGCAGAGCCTGAAGGTGATGTGCCCTGGGAAAATGAAGTTCAAAGCCAGGAGGAGAACGATGGAGATGAAGCCTTAATTCAGCAGGCAACCGAACTTGTCCGTACCAAACGCCGCGCGAGCGCTTCTTACTTACAGCGCCACTTGCGACTCGGTTACCCCCGCGCCGCCTGGTTGATTGAGGAATTAGCAGCGCGTGGCGTATTAGGTCCACCAAGTGGTCCCAGGAAGGAACGGGAGATCCTTTTACCGGAAAACGACGAAGAAGGTGAGCCGGAAGAGGAGTTTGAAGAATGACGGAGAAGGGTACAGGAGATTTTAATTTTGAAACCTTCCTCAGGAAGACTTTTAAGGAGCCATTGAACTGGCTGGCAAGCCAGCTGTTGAAAATTGGAATCACACCCAACCATATCACCTTGATTGGGGTGATTGGGAATCTTGCAGCATCAACCTTGATTGCTTTTGGTCATCTGCGCTGGGGCGGATTGGTAGCGGGGCTGATGGCTCCTCTGGATGCTGTTGATGGGGCAGTGGCGCGTCTGCGGGGAAAGCCCAGCCGGTTCGGTGCTTTTTTCGATTCTGTCATTGATCGGTATGACGAACTCATATTATTGGCGGGGCTGCTTATTTACTTCTATGTTCGCGCAGATACCATTGGCTTTCTGCTGACATATCTTTCTGCAATGGGTTCGGTCTTGGTTTCTTACACCCGGGCTAGAGCTGAAGGTTTGGGGCTCGATGCCAAAACAGGAATTATGACCCGAATCGAGAGATCAATTGTCATGATCATCGGTCTACTGATAGCAAGACCAATTTATTCCGTTGGTATAATAGCTGTATTCGCAAACATTACTGCAATTCAGCGAATTTGCCGCGTCTGGCAACAAACAAAAGCTGAATAGACCGGTTGGGTCGAAGAAAGGGAATCTTATGCCTCAAGGTTTTAATATTGGTCCTTTAACTATTCGTTTTTATGCAATTTTAATTATCATCGGTGCCATAGTTGGCGCATGGATCGCATCAAGGCAAGCCAAAAAACATGGCGAAGACAGTGAGATCGTACTCGACCTGCTCCCCTGGTTGTTGATCGGTGGCATTATTGGTGCGCGCATCTGGCATATATTCACTCCGTCAGCTTCCAACATCGCTCAAGGTGTCACTACCCAGCATTATCTTCAGAATCCTATCGAAATTCTCAAGATGTGGAAAGGTGGACTCGGTATCCCTGGTGGTGTGATTGGCGGCGCACTGGCATTGATCATTTACTGCAAAGCAAAAAAGCTGAACTTCTGGCAATGGGCAGATTTTATCGCTCCAGGTTTGCTTTTAGGGCAGTCGATAGGTCGCTGGGGCAACTTTGTCAACCAGGAAGTCTATGGTGGACCTTCAAATCTGCCCTGGGCAATCACAATTGACCCGCAATATCGTATCCCCGGATTTGAGAACATAGCAAAATATCATCCCTTGTTCCTCTATGAGAGCCTGCTGACATTGGTTGGTGCTGGAATCTTAATTTGGATCGATAACAAATTTAGAGACAAACTCTATAAAGGTGATATCTTCTTCGGATATCTTATTTGGTATTCAACTGTACGTTTCTTCCTCGAATTTATGCGGCTCGATCCTTCACCTGTGAATGGCATCAACGTGAATCAGACTTCAATGCTGGTCGTAGGTGTTTTGGCAATCATCATTCTTGTTTTGCGTCACACCGTCTGGTCTGAGAGGCTTAAGGAAAAAGAATTAGCTGACCGGGAAAGAAAGCTGGCGCTCCAGGTTGCTGCACGCGCAGCGGAAGAGGAATCGCTTGAAACGGAAGCTGAAGACCGTGCCAAGGAACTTGAAGATGAGGATATCCCTGATATTATTGAAGAAGATGAATTGTTTGAGGAAGATAAGCCGCTCTTCGACGATGAAGAGGAATGGCAGGCTGAGAGCCTGGTTGAAGAATCCGATGAATGGGTGGAAGAGCATCTGCCGGAAGTTGACGAAGAGGACCTTCCTGAAATCGACGATGACTACCTCGATAACGAAGGGGATGATGTGGATCATGAGGGCAATGTCGAGGACAGTGACGATGGCAATGACGAGGAAGATCAAGGATAGGTTTTCCGAAAATTATTAGTGTTATTCAAACGACTCGTGATCACGAGCCGTTTGTGTTCTCGCAAAACAGTGTAGGGTAGGTTCGGGGATATCCAAACCCTGGCATAAAAACTGATTGTCACGTCCTCAATCCGCCGTTACCAAGTAATCACATGGCGGATTGGAGGCCTAACTATCTTGGTTACTGCATGCATTTTTGTGACCCCAATCTCGCACTATGTATGCGTCCTCAGGGAGTTTGAGCCTGTGAGTGAGTATTCTCTGCTACCAGTGGTAAAATTTAACAACTTTTTGTGCGAGAAGAGGTTCGCAAGAACCAGATGGAGAAGAGACATATGATGACAATTGATGAACAAGTTGAATACCTGATGCAGGGAGCTGATTTTGGTGATGCGAGCATTGCCGAAGCAATGGCAGTAGAATTGCGGGAACGCCTGGTTGAATCCGAAAAAACCAGCCGTCCTCTGCGTGTTTACTGCGGATACGACCCTACCTCCACGGATTTGCACCTTGGACATACTGTCACGATGCGTAAATTGCGTCAATTCCAGGAACTGGGACATCATGTTTTGTTTGTGGTCGGCTCATTTACTGCTATGATCGGCGACCCTTCCGATAAGGATAAGCTTCGTAAACAACTAACACTTGAGACCGTTTTGAAAAACGGGAAAACTTACGCAGAACAGGCATTTCGAATTTTGGATCCTGAAAAAACAGAGGTTGTTTACAACCACGAATGGCTCCAAAAAATCACATTTACTGAATTGATCGATCTGGCATCTAATTTCACTGTCCAGCAATTTTTGGCCCGCGAAAACTTCCATAAACGTTACGAGAAAAGCGAACCTATCTACCTGCACGAATTCTTCTATGCAATCATGCAGGGTTACGATGCTTATCACCTGGATGCGGATGTGCAAATCGGTGGTTCAGATCAATTGTTCAACATCGTCACTGCTGCACGTAAGCTGATGGCTTATAAGGGCAAACGGCCTAATATTGGTATCGTTTTGAGTATCCTGCCTGGTACAGATGGTGAGATCCGCATGAGCAAATCGCTCGGGAACCACATTCCATTAAACACCAGCCCCGAAGATATGTACGGAAAAGTGATGAGTATTCCCGATAAAGCGATGCCTATCTATGCCCGGTTGGCAACGGAATGGACCCCGGAGAAACTGCATGCTTTTGAAAATGGATTGGCAACCAACACCCTGCATCCCCGTGATGCGAAGATGAGACTGGCATACGGAATTACTTCTGTTTTCTATGGTGAAGAAGCTGCAAAGGATGCACAGGAAGGATTCATCAATACCTTTCAGAAAGGTAACATCCCGGACGAGATGCCGGAGTACCAGTTGACCTGCGGCGACAATCTGGTCGATATTATGGTTTCGCAAAAAATGGCAAGCTCCCGTGGAGAAGCCCGCCGCCTGATCGATCAGCAAGGGGTCAAACTGGATGGCGAAGTAGTGGGTGACATGAATGTTGAATTGAAGGCTGGACAGGTTTTACAGGTCGGCAAACGCCGATTTTTACGAATCGTCTAGGGAGGGGAGACATTCGGTCAGATCTCATGCTCGGTCAGGAGACCAGCACGATCTTTCTTTTTTGTTGTAGGGGAGATCTGTCATGGTCTCCTATTACACAGATCATTTAATTCGAGACTGATAAATTCAACAGCGTGTTCCCAATCTGAAGGGCGAGTTCTGGGGCTTCTTCTTCGATTGCGATGGCGATTGCCAAAGGCGCGGCAGACCATTCGGGTGTTGTGCCTCCGATATACCAGGTCAGCGGTTCTTCCTGGTTGATCAGGGCATGACCGATCTGATACCAGATGGTTTGTGTATCGGAGCGCAAATTATCCTGGATTTCTTCAGAAAGATTTTCGGAAAGGACCACTTGGGCTGCCTGGCTTGGTCCAAACGCCTGCCAGGTTCCTTCACGAGAGTAATAAGAGTTTACCAGGGCTGGAGCAGGACGCATACCGTTATTGGTGATCGTGGCAGCAACCATTACCATTTGCACCGGGCTGACCTGGACTTCCATGACCGATAAGGGGTTCTGATCCAGCTGTTCAACGCTGAGTGCAGGAGATGGATCAGCAGTTTCGATGGCGAGGTCTGGTGCTGAAAAAAGTCCAAAGGCTTCAAGATCAGCCTTTAGAATGGCTGGGTCGGTTGAGTTCAAGGTCTCTTCCGCGACACTCTCGCAGCCATACTGGAAAGCATTGATAGAAGAACCTGCAACTTGCATTGCACGGTAGCAGAATGGGTCGAGCCTGAAGGAATCTTGTGTTGGTCCTAAATCAAAAGCATGGTTGCTTTCGACCAGGCTGCCATAAGCAAGTGTGCTTGCCAATGAACCAAGTGGGTAGGAGCCCTGGGTGGCGCGGTTGAGCAGAGGAGCATCTGTGCGCTGCATAAGGCTGTCCCAGTTTTCAGCAATTGTATTGGCATCGAAACTCGGGTGAGAAGCGATCGCATAAATTTCACCGGTTTGGGCATTGACCAGGATGACAGCTCCCTTGTGATCACCCAGCAGTTCGTCTGCCTTGTTTTGTAAAGCCAGATTGATATTGAGTTTGATGTCAAGACCTGCAGGTGGCTGGTTATACAAAAGTTCATGCTGCCAGCGTTCTTCAAAAGGCACTCCGACGTAGCCACGCAAGAGCTCATATTGTGAACTTTGCAGCCCGCTTTGACCGTATAGTGGTTGCGCATAGCCAAGCGTATTTGAAAGCTGAGGTTCGTTAACCCAAAGCGCATATGAACCTGGTTCTCCCTGTACTTCGACTAATTTCTCTCCAGAAAGAGCATAAATTTCTCCTCTTGGCGAATAGCGGTCATAGACCGCCCAACGCGGGTTCTCAGCCTTCGCAATCAGTTTCTGCTGGTTGGGATACGCCAGATAGCCGTTCCAAGCTGAAATCAACAAAAAAATGACCACAAAAATGCCGGTGACCCATTGATATGGGCTGCGCGCTTTCTCAGGCAAATCCTGGGGGCTGGTTTCGGTGCTGATGCGCAACAACAAAAGCACGGCAATGATGTTGGTTACCAATGAAGAGCCACCATAAGATAGAAACGGCAGCGTCACACCGGTTAATGGCAAGAGACCGAGATTACCTCCAATAATAAACGTGGATTGCAGGGCGAAATAAGCCGAAATACCAAAAGCCAGGTAGCGTCCGAAAGTGGTTTTGCTGGACAGGGCAATTTTGATGCCGCGAACCACGAGCAGGAGCAGTAAAAACAAGACTGCGCTGGTTCCTAGCAGCCCCAATTCCTCGCCGATGGCAGTGAAAATGAAATCTGAGACTGCAATTGGCACAAACTGGGGGCTGCCCAAGCCCGGTCCGGTTCCTGTCAGACCACCGCTTGCGATAGCGATTTGAGCCTGGGCGAGTTGCCAGGCGTTCCCACTGGTATTCAGCCAGGGGTTCACCCAGATGTCGACCCGTGTTCTAACTACATCGAATGCGAAGTAGCCAACCGCTCCGGCAACAAGCGCCAGAGCAGGGATGACCCACAATAAGCGCCGTCTTTGGGTCGTGACGGTCAACATCAGGATGTATAGGCTGATGAAAAGGCTTGCGGTTCCCAGGTCGCGTTGGGCAACCAGCAGCAGCCCGGCTGAGCCAACTACTACAAGCGTTGGGAAGATCGAGCCAAGCCAACTGACATTTGGACGGATCTGGTCGGCAAAAAAACCTGCCAGGTAGATGATAAGTAATAACTTAAGCGGTTCAGAAGGCTGGATATAAACCTCGAAAACCTTCAGCCAGAGCCGCTGCCCAGTTCCGGTCGGATTGACACCGACAACAAAAGTCAGGCCTATCAGGATGATTCCCAAAAACAGCCAGACATATTTGTAGGTTTTAAGGATTTTGATCAGGTCGGTCGTATTGAGAGCAATTAGAAAAAGCCCGCAGCCCACCAGAAACCAAACTGATTGTTTCAGTCCCAAATCTGGTGAGAGCCGCCAGATGGTCAGCATGCCCAAACCGGTCAGACCGGAAGTGGCTGGGAAAATCCAGGGGTCGCGGTTGGGGAGTCTTCGGCGAATATTCCGCTGGACTCCCAACGTGCCAGCCAGCCAAACCAGAAAAGGAATGTAATACTCAGCACTGATGATCAACTTTTCACTATGCAGCCGTGTGCCTGTCGCCAAAGACAGCGCAGCTGCATACAAAAAGAGAGTAATGCAGACCAACAGGAGCATCGGAGGATGCGAGGCGGTCTGTTTTCGGGATGTCAAGCTCACATTACCCCAGGTATTTTCCCACCAATAGCGATAGCTTTTGTTTCATGCCAGGATCCATAAAATCAGGATTTGTGATGAAAGCATATTTCAAGGCTTCTTCGCAGGCGCAGTCATCGTCGTGGTCTTCTTCGGCAAAAATGATGTCAGCCAGGGTCACCAGGCTGTGTTGAGCGGTCTGGGTGTTATTTTTAAGGGTGTTAACCACCATATCAACCGTCACAGCTTCTTCAGTCTCATGCCAGCTGTCATAGTCGGTTACATGAGCCATGGTGGCGTAGTGAATTTCTGCTTCGCGTGCCAAAAAAGCTTCTGGACAGGCTGTCATTCCGACCAGGGAAAAGCCTAATTGGCGAAACGTGTTGGACTCGCCCCGGGTTGAAAAACGAGGACCTTCAATGGTGACAAGGGTACCGCCCGAATGAACTGTGGCTCCCTCGCTTTGTACTGCCTTGTAAAGCTGCCGGCTCAAAACCGGGCAGAACGGATCGGCGGAACTGATATGCACCACCATGCCATTCCCAAAGAAACTGCGTTCACGGTCTTTAGTGAAGTCAAAAATCTGATCAGGGATGATAATATCGCCAGGAGCATAATCCTCGCGCAAGGAGCCAACAGCACTGACGCTGACAATTTTGTCGATTCCCAACTGCTTGAACGCCCAGATGTTGGCTCGATAATTCACTTCGGTGGGACTATAGATGTGACCAATGCCATGGCGTGCCAGGAATGCAAGCTTTTTGCCGTGAACCGAACCAACCACAATAGGTGAAGAAGGCTTGCCAAAGGGAGTATCAAGTTCGATTGTCTCATCGGTTTCGAAACCTTCAAATCCATAAAGACCGGAACCTCCGATGATTCCAAATGCGTATTCTGACATGCTGTGTACCTCGCTTTCTATTATTGAAGTGGTTTTATGTAGATTTTAAAGACAGCGTCCCCGCAATAAATCGAGTCATTATCCTTGACAACGATTGGTTCTTCAATTTTCAAGTCATCCAGCCAGGAACCGTTGGTCGATTTAAGGTCTTCATACCACCATTGGTTGAGGTGATATGTCAGGCGACCGTGCCGACCGGAGACAGTTTCATCATTCAAAACCAGGTCACAGTCCGGATTACGACCCACTAGAACGTCTGAACTGGTATAAGTCTGGATCATCTGGTCACCGTTAATGGTCGTTGCCAGGGTCAGTGTTGGGATAGCGATGGTACCGCCACGCAGCCGGCTGCCGGTGATGCTTTTCCACAATAGCCAGACAGCAGTCCCCAGAAAGGCGTAAAGGCTGACAAACATTAAGATCCGCAAAGCCAGACCGGTGACAGCGTTCATTCTTTGCCACCATAAATACTGCGTGTAGGCTTGGATATTTCCTGGTCAACATGCTGGTTATAGATCATTGTAATATTACCAATATGGATCACATCGCCTGGTTTGAGGGCAAAATTGTTGGCAGGGAAGTTATTGACGGTTGTACCGGTTTTGGAACCGAGATCAAAGAGGTAGTAGCGGCCGTTATCGGCACGAAGTTGCAGATGGTCGCGCGAGACCATGGGGTCATCCAGCACAAGATCATTCGATGAGCGCCGACCGATGTTTACCACGGCTTTTGTCAAGTAGAAAGGCTCCCGATCTGCGATGATCAGGCAGGCATCTTTGGGGAGGATATCTTCCAGCGGTTCCCGCGTGAGTTTTTGCAGGGCGGTTTTGGGAGAGACGCGCTCTTCGAGGGAGTAATTGATCTCCACTTTGATCTGATTACTGGTGAGTTCAGGCGATTGGACTAGTTGGATCACAGGTGATTTCCGGACCTCATAGCCCTGATCTTTCCATGAATCCTCCAACGCGCCGGAAACTTCATCGAGCAAAGGAAGTGATTCCTGCCAGGCTTCCCAGCGTTCAGAGGAAACCTTAATGGTGATCAGATCGGGCATACTATCTTCACAGCGTCCGTCCTGTTTCTTGATTTCTTCCTCGATCAGTTGGATCAAGGTGTAACTGAGAGAGCTGGAGACGCCTGGAAAAAGTAGGCGGTCCAGATTTTCTTCCAGGAGGTATCGCAACTTGTCTTCAATAGTCTGCAATAATTTTCGCATGATTGTCCCGCTGGAATTATACCTGTGAAAGACGAAATCATACTATGCAGGGGTGACCTGCCACGATCACCCTACGATCAGGCTGGTATGGAAGCCATTCCCAATAAACCTTACACAGCATAAATCGGATTGCTGAAGATCCAGCCGCGGTGGCGGTTGCGGTAATCAATATAGACTTCCACCCGGTAAACACCAGGCTCTTTGGTCAGGTGGGTCAGCACTTCCCGGTCGTGATGCTCCTTGATCACCACACCATCCTTCAACAAGCGCACATGAGTGCGGATGGGCAGACGCGCCTGGAAAGTCAGGCCAGCATCCGCCTGGACCCTGTCACCCATCAGGAAGGTGCCATCGTTGGTATTGCAAGTGAAACGGAAGCCCCTTGTTGGGTGGGGCAGGTCGAAAGCACAAAAAGCATGCCCTTGTCGCAAAGCTTCCAGAATCATATTTCGGTCGGTGCTGATTTCACCAGTTAACTTGCTGGGGGTCAAAATATGTGTTCTGAGGGACCGAAACTGGAAGACATAAGGATATACCTTGACGTTTATTGGACCATAATGATAAGTATGGTCATGTGCATCAACGCCGGCAACAGCCACAACTGGTTTTTTGGAGGTCAACAACAATTGATCCCATAGCTGCAGGGTTTTATCCAATGGACCCTGATTCATAAATTGAGGAAAAAGGGCGTGCAGGGCGGCTTTTGGCAGAGTCTGGGAGCGGGTTTTGAATTCGCTCATTTGATTCCACAGTTCGATGCCAGTAAACCCCTTGACTGACCAATCGCGCCAACCAAATTCTCCCTCATTGAAGGCCATTAAGGAATCTTCAATTGGATGGGCGATAAATGTGAGGGCATTGGCTGAGTTCGCCTGGTCGATCAACTTTTGTGGGTCATTGGCATATCGGGAAAACTCCTGTTTGTGCCCAAAAATCAGGAGGTGGTTGCCGCCGCCTGGCAAGGTGCGATCATGGACCTCCTCACCAACCAAAAGCAGCAGGCGTTGCTTACCCCGCTGATAATAGCCATCCAAACCCTGGACGAGCACGTTGTGATCGGTCACCAATAAAGCATCGACACTTGCATCCAAGCCCGCTTCAGCCAGGTCTTTGTGCAAGCCAGACCCGTCCGAATAGCAGGTATGCATGTGCAGGGCGACGACAAGTTCTTCCATAATAGCCACATTATACCGCCGGGTGCATTGACTGAGCGATTCCAAGTTAGGCGAAAATTGATTGTCGTATTTCTTAATAAATTCTGATTATTGGATATAATTAACTTTTGCGAAAATAGACGGATTGGTTGGATAAGGTATAATCAACTTGTTACAACCTGGAGGATGAGTATTCAATGATCTTAAATATTGCCATTATTATTATTTCAATCGCATTGATCGCCAGCATCTTGATGCAAAGCAAAGGCATTGGTTTGGGCAGCCTGGCTGGTGGTGACACCGGCGGTGTTTACACCCAAAGACGAGGCATCGAAAAAGTGATGTTTTACATCACCATCGCTTTAAGCGTTGCTTTCCTGGTCTTGGTTTTGATCAGCGTAGTTGTATCAGGATAGTAATCCTCTACAATTACAAGTTACCCTGGTTAATCATGGAGAAACAAGGCGACTCACCCAATCCGTGAGTTGTCTTTATTGTTTATGCAAAAATTTCGCTGGCAACTGCTGATTGTTTTTGTCACCGCCCTGGTGGTTGGCTTGGTGCTGTTCTTTCAACAGCAAACACCCCAGGATCAGACAACTGAGACACCCAGCCCGATCAGCGGCGGCAGTTATACAGAAGCACTGATTGGTTCTTTCATGAGGTTGAACCCAATGCTCGATCACTTCAACCAGCCTGACCGTGATATCGACCGTTTGCTATTCAGCAGCCTGTTCCGTTTTGACTCCACCGGTCTGCCAGTTGGCGATCTTGCTGAAAGTTGGAGCGTATCTCCCGATGGAGCTGTCTACACAGTGAATCTGCGCACAGACGCAGTCTGGCATGACGGTACGCCGGTCACAGCCCAGGACGTAGTTTACACGATCTCCTTACTGCAGACCCAGGACCCACTTATTCCAGCCAACTTGCAGGAACTATGGGGCACCGTAAGTGTTAATGCGATCTCGGACTCTGCCCTTGAGTTTTCATTGCCGACCTCGTTTGCGCCGTTCATCGATTATTTGAGTTTTCAAATCCTGCCTGCCCATCTGTTGGGAAACCTGGGTCTTGCTGAGCTGGTTGACCATCCATTCAATCTTGCACCTGTCGGTTCAGGTCCGTATCGCTTTGACTCACTTGAAACCGAGAACGGTGTGATTACAGGTGTCAACCTGGTCTCATATGAGTACTACTTCAAAGGCAAACCCTTCATTGATGAAATTCATTTCCGCTATTATCCTGATGAGACCAGTGCGTTGAATGCCTACCTGGAAGGTGCCGTTGACGGGCTTTCCCAGATTCGCAATGAAGACCTGCAAACGGTGCTCAATCAGACCGGTCTTAACCTATATTCAAGCCGCCAGGCAAAGTTCAGCATTGTCTTCCTCAACCTGCGCAGTGCCGATGCTGCGATTTTGCAGACCCCAGACTTCCGAAAGGCGCTCATGGCTGGCATCAATCGCCAGGCAATGATCGATGAGGTACTGATGGGGCAGGGCGTTTTAGCTCAAGGTCCGATCATGCCGGGAAACTGGGCATATTATGACCAACAGACTCCATATCGTTATGATCCAGATAGTGCCAAACAACTTTTGGCAGGTATGGGACTTACCATGGCTGAAAATGGCCGATTTACCAGTGATGGGGTTCCGATCGAGTTGAACCTGTTGGTTCCAGATGATGCCGAACACCTCGCCCTCGGAGAAATATTGCGCCAGAACTGGGAAAAAATCGGTATTGGTCTGACAGTTACTGCCCTTCCTTACGATCAGGTGATAGCCAGCCTTGAAAACCGCAATTATCAAATGGCGCTGGTGGATGTTGATCTTTCGGATACACCCGACCCGGATCCCTATCAGTTTTGGGCAGAATCGCAGATCGATAATAGGCAAAACTATGCCCAATGGTCTAATACGACAGCCAGCAGTTACCTCGAGCAAGCTCGACAGACTCCTAATATCGAGATGCGTAAAAAACTTTATCGCAACTTCCAGGTCCTTTTTGAGGAAGACTTACCCTCCTTGCCACTTTTTTACCCCATTTATAACTATGCTGTTAAGGATTCCATCCATGACCTTAGTCTTGGTCCGGTATACAACCCCGCTGACCGTTTTAATAACGTGAATGAGTGGTATATCCTCACTGGTGTGGAGTGAACAGGAACCTCAATTCATAAGAGGAAGGAGGCGTCATGGAAGATTCGAGTAGAAAAAATCCGATTGGGTTTACAGATCTGATCGGTGCGCAAGGAGTAAGCAAGAGCGATCCGCGTATTCACCTTTTAGGCGCAATCGACGAAGCTAGTGCTGCATTAAGCCTGGCAAAGGGTTTTATGCCTACTGTAGATGACATTGGTTCGATCACTAAATGCCAGAAGGATCTTTCGCACTTGATGGGTTTTTCCGCCCGGATCGGTACCGAAAAGATGCAGCC
Organism: Anaerolineaceae bacterium UBA5224; assembly: GCA_002409365.1. GTDB lineage: Bacteria > Chloroflexota > Anaerolineae > Anaerolineales > Anaerolineaceae > Mesolinea. Next base: position 30,332 of record DHUW01000071.1, read on the forward strand.
GGAAGACCCCGGTTTTTTTGCCAAAGAATTGATCGAACTGGAAAGTACTCTTGAAAAGCTAAAGTCGCAGGTGGTCCTGCCAAATCGTTTTGTATTTCCCGGCGAGAATCAGGCAACAGGAGCCTTGGACCTTGCCAGGGCAATCATCAGACGAGTTGAACGTGAAGTAAATGAGGGTTACGACAACCTGGGTGTTCAGGCTCCCAATGCACGCCAATACCTCAATCGCCTCAGCAGTCTGTGTTACCTGTTGTTAATCAAATATTCTGGCGGGGAATAGCTCCGCATGACAGGTACTTTCATTAACGTTGCTGCGATCATCGTTGGCAGCCTGATAGGGCTGTTAGTCGGTAACCGCATCCCTGAAAAGACCCGTAAAACACTCGTTTCGGGCTTGGGTCTTTTTACGCTGGCATATGGCGTTTTTATCTTTGGCAAGACTCAAAATATGCTCATCCCCCTGTTCTCCATAGTGCTGGGCACGATCATCGGCGAACTGTTGAAAATTGAAGAGAGAATGAATGGACTCGGTGAAGGCATCCAGCGAAAGCTGGCTTCGTGGAACCCCAGCCTGACAGGTGAATCGCAAAAGTTTGTGACCGGATTTGTTTCGGCATCGCTCTTGTTTTGCATCGGACCGATGGCGATTTTAGGGTCGATCCAGGACGGGCTTAGCGGAGATTTTCAGATGTTGGCGATCAAATCGCTGCTCGATGGGATCGCTTCGATCGCATTTGCTTCAACCCTGGGTGTAGGTGTGATTTTCTCTGCGGGAGCTGTACTTATCTACCAGGGTGCCATCAGCCTTCTGGCAAGCTGGATTGGGCAGAGTTTTGGCGATGCAGTGGTCGCTGAGATGACCGCCACAGGTGGGGTCATATTGGCCGGCATTGCGCTCAGCAATTTGCTTCAGATCAAAAAAATCCGCACTGGCAGTTTCCTACCAGCGCTGTTTTTGGCTGTATTGATTGTTTTACTTCTTAATGCGTTAGGTGTAGCTTATTGATTTTCCATCTTTTGTCATTGCGAGTGAAGCGATGCAATCTTTCTTGGTAACTCGCGCTGAAATCGCTTCGCATAAAAGCTCGAAAAGAAGAAAAAATTTTCCCCTGATTCAGTTGACGTAAATGGTGAAAAAGAAGCAA
>DHUW01000071.1:31723-47561 GCA_002409365.1 Anaerolineaceae bacterium UBA5224
CTCGGTTTGGTAGACCAACTTACCATTTACGATAAAAGTTGGTGTAGCATTGACACCCAACGCCTTGCCGTAATTGCGTCCATCCTCAATCACCTTTGCCGGGCGGTCGCTTGCCAGGCAGCTTTCAAATGAAGCCATATCCAGGTTGACATCGCTGGCGTAATTACGCAAACTCTCATCGGCATATGCGCCTGAATACCCGGCATTTTGATATACCAGTTTTTTGTATTCCCAAAACTTGTTTTGTTCGCCAGCGCAATATGTTGCTTGGGCAGCTTTGGTGGAAGCATCTTCCTGGAACTGGAAATCGTAATAGGTGATGTAGACTTTTCCGCTATCGACGTAGTCACGGAAGAATGATGCTTCGCTCTCGCGGGCATAATTTTGGCAATGTGAACAGGTGAAGTTGGAGAATTGAGCGACTTTTACTGGTGCTTCGGGATCGCCAGCTGAGGGTCCATCCACTTTTCTACGTGGAATGAAGTAAATCAGTAAGAAAGCTAAGGCAACAACTGCAATTATGCCTATAACGGTAAATGTGGTCTTTTTCTTCTGATTCTCGCGCTGTGATTTCAACAACTCACGTTGGTTTTTTAATGTGGTCATTCGTGACTCCTTGAAAAATGATTAAGCAATTATATCCATTAACTTAATTATGCCAGATCCAGACAATAAACCGGAACCAGGCTGCCTTCCTGTTTGAAACCCAGGGCTTCGTATACCCGTAATGAAGACCGGTTGTCTGCCTGGGTGTTGACACTGATCAATTCGTAACGATTATCTTCAAAATGCACTGAAAGATCAAAAAGCAACGATTTCGCAATTCCGCGCCCTCTGAACCGGGGAAGCACAGCTAAACGAGCAAGGTGCAGATTGTCCAGGAACCGCGTGGTGACCTGGTAGGCGATCGGTTTGCCTTCGAATGTTGCCAGACTGGCGTATTCACTGGTCTGGTAACATTTTTTCAGGCTGTCCTGGTTGAGCTGCCAGGGAGGGGCAAAACAAAGTTGGTCCAACTCCCAAACTTCAGGCCAATCGCCCCAGCGCATCGGTCTGATCTCCAACTCAGGATGAGGTTCGGGAGTACTGCCTGAGATCTGACGTGTTGCCAGCGATACCAGGTGATTTTGCACGTAGAATCCCGCAGCCAGCAACAGATTCTCAAACCACTCACTGGTTGCCAGGCTAAATAATTGCGTTACGCCCTGGCTTCTCAGCCAGTTCCTGGCATGTTCGAGCAGCAGGTGGAAGTTCGTTCTGTGATTGCCATCCCGTTGGGTAAAAAAGAAACGGATCCAGGCGAAATCCTGTGTTTCGGGGGCAACAGAAATCATTGCTTCCAGTTCTTCAGGAGAATGGAGGCAAAAAGTTGAGTTTTCGGAAATGCGTGATTTACTGGTGAACCAATCCAGGTGCTCGTAAGCCAGATTGGGGGCATTGATGAGCCTGAGCATATTAACCGGTTCACAGGTATCACCAGGTTGAATCATCGGAGTCAATAATTACCTCTCGAAAACAACTTCACCGGCAACCACAGTCATCCTTGGTTTCAGGTCTGTTAATTCGGATTGATCTGAAGTGAAGGGATCCTGGTCGAGAACGATAAAGTCGGCAGGCATCCCCACTCCGAGCAGATCGGCTTTGTAACTGCCAGGCAAAGGCTGGGTGTAAGCCTGGATAGCCTGGAGAAGCGTGACGCGCTGCTGTGGGTACCAACCTCCTGTTGGTTGTCCATTTTGGCGCTGACGGGTCACAGCAGCATGGATCCCCAGGAACGGATTCGGGCTTTCCACCGGTGTATCCGAACCGAAACGCACATTAATGCCTTCCTGGAACAGGCTTTGATAGGCATAGGCATTCTCACAGCGCTTACCCCAGTGGTGATCGGCTGTAAGGTAATCGGAGGTGGCATGGATAGGCTGGACTGAGGCAATAATGTTCAGATCATGCATGCGTCTGCGATCAGTAGGTTGTATGATCTGAACATGTTCAATGCGATGGGGCAGAGCCGGCAAACCGTTCGCGCGTTCAAGTTGTCTGAGCAGGCTAAAGCCATCCAGCACTTCTCTGACAGCAAGGTCGCCAATGGCATGTACCGAGAGCGGCCAACCTGCAAATGCAGCCTGTAAGCCAAGTTTGGCGAGGTCGGAAGCTTTCAATAAGAGCATGCCGCGGTTTTGCGAGCCTTCGTAAGGTTCCATCATCGCCGCACTTTGAGGACCTAGCGCGCCATCTGCAAAATCTTTCAACCAACCGGGTTGAATGAAAGGTGGCCGTGTTAGTTTTTGGCGCCAATTTCCTGCGATCACTTTCTCAACTTCCTCAGAAGGCAGGTTCTTGGTCACTTTTAATTTCAACTGACCTCGTTCAGCCAAAAGTAACAAGGCTTCCGCAGATTCGAACCGGTCAAAATCGTGCACAGCAGTAAATCCAAGACTGTTTAGATAGGTTTGTGCCTGCAAGATCTTTTGGGCGGTTTGTTCTACGTTGGGTTCGGGTAGTAAGTCAGAGGCAATGAAGGCAGCATGTTCGAGTAAAATGCCCGTCGGATCACCGTTGGCATCCCTCAAGATGATGCCGCCCTCGGGGTCGGGAGTGTTTCGGTCGATCCCGGTAATGCGCATAGCCATAGAATTAACCCAGGCAGCGTGCAATGACTTGGCATGCAGGAAGATGGGGTGACCTGCGCTGACTGCATCAAGCTGGGCGGCAGTGCCGTATCCGGCTGGCTGCCAGGCATTGTGATTCCAGCCATAACCGAGGATCCACTCGCCAGCGGGCGTACTTTCTGCCTTCTCTGCGACCCTTGCCAAACATTCTGTCAGACTATCGGTTTCACAATCGACGGCGTCCAGCTTTTCTGCGAAATTTGCCAGGTGCAGATGAAAATCACACAGTCCCGGAAGAACTGTCTTTCCAGCCAAATTAATTTCAGTTATGGTAGCAGTTTCGAATTCACGCGCTTGCTGATAATCACCTGAAAACAAGATCTGACCATCTTGTGCCAACAGAGAAACCTCACCTTTGAAGTGGCTTAATGGCAGGTGCGCATTAGTGAAAAGGATCGGTTTACCCATTGATTCCCAATGAATCAAGAATTGCGTTCAGTTCTTCATCCGAATAGAAAGCGATGCTGATCGTGCCTCCCCGCGTACCCTTGGTGAGGTTGACCCTGGTGTGGAAAAATTGTCGTAGTTTATTTTCAAGGTCATCGATTTCGGGCGGGCGAGATGTTGGTGTGTTGCTGCGTGGAGATTTACCGATCAGTTTGTTCACCAGAGCTTCCGTTTGACGGACATTCAGGTTCAGAGAGATCACTGTTTCGAGAGCAGCTTCAATTGATCGCTCGTTGGGCAGACCCAACAAGGCGCGGGCATGCCCTTCACTGATCTCTGAGTTGAGCAGTGATTTTTGGGCAGCCACAGGCAGATTGAGCAAGCGTAGTGTGTTCGTGACCGAAACCCGGCTCTTGCCTACCCGCTTTGCTATTTCATCGTGCGTGAGTGAAAAACCATCCAGCAAATTTTGATAAGCTTTAGCCCTCTCCAGAGGGTTAAGGTCTTCACGCTGGACGTTTTCGATGATGGCAAACTCCAGTTGCTGCTGTTCGGTTGCGCTGCGGATGATCGCAGGCACTTCTTTCAATCCGGCTATTTTTGCTGCCCGCAAACGGCGTTCACCTGCAATCAGGTTGTAGTGATTGGCTTCTTCAGCAGGGATCAGGATAAGCGGTTGGATTATGCCGTGTTCACGTATGGATGATGCCAGATCTTCGAGTGCATCACTGTCAAATTGTTTTCGAGGTTGGTGTGGATTGGGGCTGATATTGGCAACTGGTATAGGTACTACTTTATCACCAGGTCCAACGGTTGGCGTTTCCTGCCAGCCGGGGATCAGTGCATCCAACCCGCGTCCTAAACCACTTTTCTTTGCCATATCTTACTCCTCATCCGGGTCAACTTCGATCCCATCACCTTGTAACAATTCCACCGCCAGGTCGCGATACGCCAATGCGCCAGATGATTTTGGGGCATAAACCGAAATTGGCATGCCAAACGAAGGCGCTTCGGCAAGGCGAATGCTGCGTGGAATGAAAACTTCAAAAACTTTCAAAGGGAAATACTTTTGAACTTCGACTCTGACATCCGAAGAAAGATTGGTGCGGCTATCGTACATGGTAAGCAAGACCCCCCGGATGCCTAATTCGGGGAACAAGTTGCCCCTTATTCTGTCAAGCGTACGGGTAAGCTGTCCCAGCCCTTCCAAAGCCAGATATTCTGATTGAACAGGAATGATGATGCCATCTTCAGCTGCCAGCAGCCCATTCAGGGTGAGCAGGCCGAGTGAAGGGGGGCAATCGACCAGGATGTAATCGTAGCGGTCTCTGACGCTTTCAAGTCGTTCGCGCAGCATCCGGTCGCGATTTGGCAGGTCGATCAGTTCGATTTCTGCACCGGAAAGGTTGGGGGTAGAGGGGATAAGATCCAATTTGAAGTTGCTGTTGCGCAATAAGGTTTCAGCAGCCCGCTTTTCTCCAATCAGCACCTCGTAGGTACCATACTGAATTTTGTTATGATCGACTCCCAGGCATGCTGTGGCATTACCTTGCGGGTCCAGGTCAATAAGCAAAACTTTTTGACCAAACTGACCCAGGTAGGCACCAAGGTTGATTGTAGTCGTAGTTTTGCCGACCCCTCCCTTTTGATTGACGATTGTGTAAATTTTTCCCATAGGTTATTTTTAAGAGCACCTGTCTGTTGCATGCTGGATTTCATCCGACCTGGGAACGCTGTCCAGGTAATACCTGGTCACTGAATTTGCTGAGAGTTCCACTGCAAAACGGGCAGCCTCCCACGGATCTTTGGTAGTATAAAGGCGATGGAAAAAACAAGCTGCAAAAATATCTCCTGCCCCAGTCTCATCAAGCGAATTCTTTTGGGGAGCATCGAAGTTACGAACCTCTTGTTTCCAATATACCCTTGCACCATCCTTGTTTTCAGTCACCACCAATAATTTGCAGAGATGGGCGTACTCTTCAATCAGAAGCTCATCACGCTGTAAATCTTCAAAAGAAAGCACGACAGCATCCACTTTAGGGAGTAACCTTTCTTTATCGGGCAGATCCGTGAAACTCACTTTACCATCCTCAGCGATCATTCGTAGCATCCCCTGGGGGGTGCTGCAAAGAAAACTGTCTGGAAATGCATCCAAAAGGTCAGGATCGATCTCACCGGCAACCGGTCCAAGGTGAACGATTGACGCATTACGCCAGGTGGATGGTATGTCTTTTGCGGACAAAACCGAACCGCGCTGATAGCAATATTGCTGTCGACCAGACGGGGTATTGATGTTCCTGAAAAGAGTAGTTTGACCTGGATGAGCATTGAAAACCTGGATCGGTGAAAGCGGATCAAGGTCCTCTTCCGTAGCATGACTGCTAATGATGCCAACCTCATGACCAAGTTGGTGGGCGGTCAGTCCTGAAAAACTGGAAGTACCTCCCAATCTGGCAGAACCATCGCTCTGCAGGTCCGAGGTGATATGCCCTATCAGCAGGTAATCGATTGGTTCAAGGTTTTGCAGGTCGGTCATAAGCGTCAATTTATGTCTTTCAGAATGAAAAATTATAGCATGGAACCGGGCTGTTTTCCTTATCCATTAAGCCAGCGGTCAAAAATTTGCATCAACTTAATCTCATGTATTCATAGAGTGAGGGTAAAATTACAACAATATGCATGAAGATAGGCAAGCTTACAGAAAAGCAATCGAAGACTTTCATCGCCTCCGCAGCAAGGCTGCGTTGGACCGTTTCTGGGCGGGTATCCGTGGAGAATCCCTGGATCTGCTGCCATACGACGAGGTATCATCCAAACTACGTGCGGTGAGCCAGACCGATATCGGTTTAAAGCAAGTTCCCCTTGAAAATATCATTGGCAGTGTCAATCGCACTGCCGATTTTGACCGCAACTTCCGCCCCCTAAGTGATGACGATCGCTCCCGCTGGGCAACTGTAAAAGCCGCCATGACCAGCCCTTTTACAGCTGGCGTTCCACCGGTGTCGCTTTATAAAATCGGAGACGCTTATTTCGTCATGGATGGCAACCACCGCATCTCTATTGCCAAAGAAATGGGCTTGGATTCTATAGAGGCTTATGTCACTGAAGTGAAAACCAAGGTCCCGCTGTCCAGTTCATTCACTCTGGAAGAACTGGTCGAAAAAGCAGCCTTAGCGGATTTTCTTGAGGAGACGCATCTCGATAGAATTTTGCCAGGGATTGATTTGAGCCTGACCCAGGTGCAAAATTACCCACTCCTGGCAGAACACATTAAAGTGCATGAATACTATATGGGAATTGAGCAGAAGAGAATGATCAGTTTCGATGAAGCTGCTCTCGATTGGTATGACCATGTTTACATGCCTGTGGTCCGGATCATCGAGGATTCCGGTCTTCGCTATGAATTCCCGGAATACACAATCACTGATCTTTACCTTTGGGTGCTGGATAAACAGCAGGCGCTTCGGAAAGAATTTGGCATGTCCTTAAAGACCGAAAACGTGGTGGATTTTGTCGCTAGTAAAGAAGGGAAGCAGACCCATGCAGCTGGTACAGGGGCTGAGGGCGAGTTGGAAAAACAATTGCAGGACAATTCACAATTCTATTCGGACTGTCTGTTCCAAGATATCCTGGTGGGGATAAGTCATACCGACACCGAACTCCTGGCAGAAAAACAAGCAATCCTGATGAACCGCTGTGGTGATGGCAGCATCATTGGGCTGCATGTTAAATCTGAGACTGATTCTGCAACAACTGATACAGAATCGATATTGGAAAATCAGTTCTACAAACTCCTCGAAGAACGCCAAATGAAGGGGCGTTATCGTGTCGTTTCAGGGAATGTCAGCCGAACCTTACAGGAATATGGCTTATTGAGCGATATTATCGTAGTGAAACTCAACTACCCGCCGGTTGGCTCTGTTTTTGACCGGTTATCCTCCGGTATCATCACTTTGTTGCAGAGTAGTAACCGACCAATAATGTTCGTCAAAAATGAGCCAATGCTGGTGAACCGCATTTTACTGATCTATGATGAAGGCGAAAAAGGACGCGAAGCATTTTTTGTTGCAGCTTACTATGCCGCTCGATATGGATGCGGGCTTTTTATCGTTATGCCTGAGAAAGGTGACAAAGCCAGCGAAGAAGCAATCAAATTTGCGGAAGACTACCTGGCTGCGTTGAACATTAATTATCAAACCGTTCAACTTCCGGCTAATCAGTTGGCTGAGAAGTTGGTTGAAGTCATTGATGAAAATGGGATTTCTACGGTCATCCTGGGTGGGTATAAGAGCACGGGTTTGATTGGGCGGATCTTCGGCTCAACTGTCGATCGTGTCCTGGACCTAAGCCCTGTTCCGGTTCTGGTCTGCCAATAATTCAGTTTCGTTTTAAAACCAGCAGTGTTCGGTCATCTTCAAAGAAATCGCCACCCTGGAAATTTTCCAAATCCTGAAGCAGGTCAGTAATAATAATCTCCGGAGGTTTCTGAGCCAGGAAGATCAATGTTTGTTGCAGGCGCTCTTGCCCGTACTCCTTGCCATTCGTATTGGTTGACTCACTGAGACCGTCTGTATAAAGCACAATTGACTGTTTTGGCCGGAGCTCAAGTTCAACATCCTTGAGTTCAATTGGCTCCATCAATCCAAGGGCAATACCGCCCTTTGGCAGCAGGACAGCCGTCTTTTTAATAGGGTCGAGGATATAAGGTGGATTGTGACCAGCGATCGAGTAGGTCAACTTGCCATTACGCGTATCCAGGATCATGTAAATCAGAGTGACAAAAAACGATTGGGTCGAATCAAGCTGTAAAAGATGATTAACCTGCTCCAAAGTTTGCGCAGGAGATGTGAACTCCCTGGAAACCGCCCGGATAAGTGTCTGGGAAACGGTCATGTACAAAGATGCCGGCAGACCTTTATCTGAAACGTCCGCAACAAGCATTCCAAACCTGCCATCGCCAAAGGAGATGACATCATAGAAATCACCACCTACCTGCCGGGCAGTTTGCCACTCTACCGACAATTGGTAGCCGGGAATTTCTGGCAATTTTTCAGGAAGGAAAGTCTTCTGGATCCTGCGTGCGAGGGTGAGCTCCTGCTCAGTCTGGCGGCGTTGTTGTTCAATGGAGCGCATTCGCCGGTTTTGAAACGCTACAGCGATTTGCCTGGAAACCCGCGTCAGGTATCCGATTCTTCTTTGGTTGAACTTGAATTCATCATCACAAACCAGGAGGAACCCATAAAATTCCTGCCCAATCTCCATTGGGAAAACCATGGTTTTATCCGGCAAAGTTGAACTTGAATCCCTTTTTAAGCCAATATCCTTGCAGAACAACTCATCTCCAAACGCGAGTTGCCCCAGATCTTTTTCGGGTTTGATATTGTCTTCTATTTCGTTTACGGTGAAAACCCTTCCTCTTTTGACTGGTACGAAATCACCTGAAGGCTCCCGGGACAAAAGGAGTTTCAGAACGTAATTTTTTTCGTCCGGCTGAAAAACAAGGAGTGCCAGCTTTTCCAGGTCACATTCAGCAGCGATGCGCATGCTGGCATCGTAAATGCCCGCATCAAAGTCCTCAGCCTGGGTTAAAATGTTTCCGATCTCAAGCAGGCGCAGCGAAAGGCGGTTTTCCTCCTTACGATCATCCAGCATCTGGATGTTTTGCAGGCTGATTGCTGCTTGCTGCGAAATACCCTGGAGAATGGAAAATCTGTCCTTATCAAGGATATCTTCAGGTGCTGCCTGTCTGTATACATCGTTACTGAGATGCAGTAAATAACCCAGCGTCTGTTCCTGAGCTTGCAGCGGGAAAATCAGGATGGTTCCGTCAGATCGCAGAGGGAGGAGTTCCAGCAATTCAGGGAAATCCCCTGTACGGGCGACAGATAGATGGGGAACCTGGCTTGAAGGTCCAATCAAGGCCTTTCGTTCAAAGTTGAGGGGTAATTGTGCTAATGGGCACTGAACCTGAGGGCAATACAGACTTGGGAGGCTGACAATATCAGGATTTTCTGTTTCCAGTACGAGACCAACCGATACACCACCAATCAGTTCAATCAGGATTTTTCCGATTTTGTAGGTCAATTCGTCAAGTGTTGTCAGATTCGTAGTTTCGTTAGCCAGGTCGAGAAGAATGGAGGTTAACCAGGCTTGCTTATCTTTTTCGGCTTCAACACGCTGCTTGTCCAATGCGGTTCCTACGTAATCGGCAAAGGTAGAGCAAATATTGAGCGAGTCCTGTCCGTAACGGCCTGCGGAAGCAGTGTGAAAGGTTAATACGCCGTATCCCTGTTTCTGGTAACTTATAGGGGAAGCTACAGCGGAAAAGCTGGGTTCCAAATTCAAGCAATCCTGGACCGGGTCATTTGTAATTTCTGCTGGCTTGATCATCCCATTGTTTTTATTTGAAATCTGGGCAAACCAGACATCGTTCTCGATATGTTGATTCACATCGGGTTGGCAAATTTCGGGCTGCCTGCACCAATAATCTTTTAAGCTCAATCCATTCGCGTCTTCATTTTTTTTCCAGAAACCGATAAAATCGACTGGAAGGATGGTTGGAATTTGCTCGATCACGTAGCAAATTAGTTCTTCAGGGTCGACATTGCGAGAAACCCTTTCTGCAGTTTCACGGTATCGTTCCACCAGGTTCCTGTGCCAAACTGAAGTGCGGTAAAGGTTGGCATTGCGGATGGCAATCGAGATCGATTGAGACAAAATTTCAAGTTGTTCAACATCCAGGTTGGTGAATGCATTTGTTTTATCACTTTGAATGTCAAGAACACCCAGCATCTGACCCTGGAATTGAAGAGGGAGGGTGAGTTCTGAGCCTTTCATGGAATCATAGCCGGCATCCGGTCGGTAGTTTGGTTCTATGGAAATGTCGTTCGATATCTGGGTTTTCCCGGTGCGCGCTGTCAGGGCGATCAACCCTGGTTCGACGTTAATGGGATAGGTAACTTTGTCTTCAGCATATATAGCAGCTTTTTCACCGCTTCCAGCCTTGAAGACAGTGGTTTGAGGAACGTAATCAACAAGATAAATATGTACCAGGGGGTAACCAAACTGCTTATGGATCAACCTGGTCACATCCTGGAGCAGCTGATCAAGGTCAAGCGTGCTGCTTATCGAGCGATTGATTTCTGAAATGATCCGCAGGGTTTCCAATGGCAATGAGGCTGAGTCGCGTTGGACAGGTGTTTCGGGTTGAATGGAATCGAAATTCTTCACCAGGGTGATTTGGTTGCCCTTACCAGTATTTGGTTCGTAAGTTACCTGGTCCATCAATTCATGAATCAGGAAAACACCCAACCCCCGCTCGCGGCGTTCTTCCAGCGGACCGGTTAGGTCAGGTTTGGGAACACCATTCAAGTCAAAGCCAATGCCGTCGTCCTGGAGGTTGATCGTCATGGCTGTTCGGGAGTGGTCTAGAAAGATCCTGATTTCGCCTTCAGGTAAACCCTTATAAGCATGGTCGATGATATTCGAGCTGGCTTCATCCACAGCAAGGTCGATCTCATAGATCTGTTTTGGAGTGAAAGGCAGTTTTTGGGCATAGTTATTGACGAATTCGGAAATTCGAAACAAGTATGCGCAGTCAGCAGGAAAGGTCGCCGATTCCATGGCATTTATCCATCCGAAAAGGCATTATATCATGACCATAGGGTAAAATTTATGCATGGAGAACGATAAGAAAACTATTCGAATCAATGATCTGGCAAAAGATGACCGGCCAAGAGAACGCATGCAGGCCGAAGGCGTGCAGGCACTGACCAATGGAGAATTGCTGGCGATCCTCCTAAATAGCGGAACTCAAGAAGAGAGTGCTATCGACCTGGCGAATAAGTTGCTCAGCGATCTGGGCGGCTTCAGTGGTATTCACAGGGAAGATCTATCGAGACTGATGGAATTCAAGGGTGTTGGCTTGGCTAAAGCCGCTCGGATCAAGGCAGCTGTGGAAGTCGGTTACCGTCTTTCGAAAGAAGGTGAAGACTCAGCTGTGTTCATCAAAACTCCTGAGGATATCGTTGACCTGGTAGGGTTTGAGATGAAGGGGTTGAACCAGGAGCAACTTTGGGTGCTTTTACTCAATTCCCGCAACCGTTTCCTTGGGAAAGAACGCTTGTATAAAGGTTCACAAGACGCTACTACAGTGCGCGTAGCCGAAATTTTTAAGGAAGCTGTGCGTAAAAATGTGTATGCGATTGCTTTAGTGCATAATCATCCATCTGGCAACCCGGGTGAGAGCCCTGAAGACGTAAACCTGACAAGAGCTGTGATCGAGGCGGGTAAGATCCTTGATATCCGCCTGATTGACCACGTTATCATTGCTGCAAATAGCTACGGTTCAATCCGCCGCAATCATCCAGATCTTTGGGCATAGGGGTCCTTTACACCTTACCCTTTTGGGAAGGGGGTAGAGGAGGTTCTTCTGTATCTGCTACAGGCCATCTCGAATCTCAATCGCCCGGGATAATTTACGATCAATCCTAATGAGTACATTTTAATATTTTGAGTTCTGGATCGTGACGATCTGATTTCAAACATAAGGAAGCCATGACAATGTCCAATGCAGACTGCCATGGTTGCTGTGCTCTTTCGCAGTCAATTTCGGTCTTTTCATCGCGATCTTCTTTCGTGAGGCGATCTCGGTTTTGTTTTTTTGAGATTGCTGTGCTCAGCTCGCAATAACGGCAGATATTGTCATCGGAACGGCAGTGTGTGTTATTAATGATCAAACAAAAAGAGAACGGGGGCTTCCCGTTCCCTAATATTGTATATTTTTGTTATTTCGATTTTGCGAAGCAACTGGTCACTACCAATCCTGGACCGGCGTGGACGACGATTGCAGGCGGAGCGGTGAATGAGGGGAACTCTTTTTGACCCAGTTCGGATTCAAACTGAGTTGAGATCTTTTCAAACAAATCCTGGGAATCACACTGACCAATGCTCAGAAAAGCTTCGGGGTTATTCTTGCAGACCGAAACATCCAAATCGACGAGCACATTGACGGCTTGTTTGATTGAGCGAACCTTTTCATATACTTCGATTCCCCCATCCTTGAGTGTCAGAATGGGGACGATCTGAAGCAATGATCCGAACAATTTTGCAGCGCCACCAATTCGACCGCCCTTGTGCAGGTACTCCAGGGTTGGAACGAGAAAGAGTGTGAAATCGCGCTTGGACAGATCCTCAACGCGCTCGAGCAATTCATCAATTTCCATGCCCTGATCCGCCCATTCTTTTGCCTTCAAAACGATTGTTCCCAAATTACCAGCAATCGTCTTGGTGTCGACGATGTGAATACGATCAGACTTGAATTCATCTGCAGCTACTGTTGCAGAACGAAAAGTTCCACTCAGTTTGGTTGGCGGTGTGAGAACCAGGGCGGTGTCGCCAGCGTCAAGAATGCGCTTGAATATTGGTTCATAAAGTACTGGTGGAGGTGCTGCCGTGCCGGGAAGATTTTTTGCAGCCCGAAGTTTTTCAAGAAATTCTTCAGTGCTCAATTCAAAATCATCACAGTAAGATTTACCTTCGAACGTAATAATTTGGGGAACGAAATCGATCCCAAGTTCTTGCATTCGCTCGACTGGTATACAGCATGTTGTATCAGCGACGATCCTGATCACAATTACCTCCAATAAACTCTAAGTTGAAAATAAAAAATAATTACAAGCGGTACTTACAATTTGGACAAGATATTTCATCTTTGTTGACAACAAATCCGCAATTTGGACAGGTTCTGGGCTGGACTTCTCCAAGCGGAGCGCCGCAGGCAACACAGCGGCCTGCTGCTATCTCATTCGCAGTAAGGCAATACGGGCAAATTGTTCGGCGCAAACGGGAGGACATGGCATGTCCAATATTGTATTCACGCGCAGTTTGATCGATTACCTGCCAGATCTGGTCTTCGAGGGTCATTGATTCAACATCCTGGGCGATATCGTCCAGCCGGTTAAGCAAAGAGAGCGGGTTGCGCACGGCACTAAGGGCTGAAAACCCCAGGCTGGCAGCCAGACCCAGCCAGTTTTGTTGCCCGAGCGTGATGCTGACACCATCGGTGACTTTCGAGATAGTGGCAGTCATGGCAGTTGGTCCGCCAGAACGACGATTTTCCCGGGTGGCGATTTGCACTGCCAGGTTGTCATTGTCACCAATTTGCTGCACCTGGTAATTTCCCCGGTGGAAAGCGGCGCTCAGATTGTTTGCAATTTGTTGGGGGTCAATGTCACCGTGATAAATGCGCGTGCTCATATACTCCATTTTACCTTACGAATTTTATTAGATTATAATCGGAATGTTTACGGGCTTGATGATGAAAAGTGAAAAGAAATCCCCCCTTCATTTCGCGTTTGGCATGATTGCGCTGATTGTGCTGCTTATCATGAGTTTGTTACCAAACCTGGCACGATCGGTCTGGGCGCAGTTCCCAACTGTCTCCATTCCGACTGTGACCAGTTCGCCGCGGGGTTTATATGTTCGCGCAGTTGGAGACCCGGAAACCCCACTGAATGTTCGCAGTTACCCAAACTCAACTGCAACCAGGGTAGGCATTTTTCTGGTTGGTCAGGAAGCCAAAGCTTATGGTTACTATGGCGATTACGTGATGATCGATTATGCCGGGGCACCGGAAAACAAGGGTTGGATCGTCTTAAATAGAGTGGAAGTGTTTGGCGGTTCGCTGCCTATGCTTCAGCCGCCACCCACGGAAACACCGTCGATAACGAAAACCATCGACCCGACCCTGGCAGCCCAATTCATTATTACGGCAATCCCCAGCCGATTACCAACTTTTACAGAACCCCCGGCTCTTCAGATCCCGACGTATCCTGCCGAGGTCGGAGGTACGACCACGGTGGGCATACCTATTGGTTACATTATCGTGATTTTGGCGGGTTTTGGCTTATTTTTAACCTTGATCGCTGTTTTACGCCGTGGGTAGTTTTCGAATCACAAAACGAATTACAAGTTCACAAACTGTTCTGAAGGAACCGAAAAGATCGGTCAACTTGCCTGAAATGGCATGGAAATTGTTCCTTCCATAAAATGGGTTACTTCACCCTCTTCATGAATTTGAACGGGAATATTTTGTGATCCTCCGGAACGAATTAACAATTGAAAAGGCTTTGTCAAGGTCTTCCAACTTCTCTTCCATTGCCCTGTAACCCTCATCAACCAAAGATTGAGTTTCACATCTTGAAAGCAAGCCAATATGCCCAACAATTGGTTCAACCAGTACATCCGGCTTGGATTTTTCGATCCTGAGTTCACTCAACTGGTTGCTGACGATATCCACTGTGGCGGTCAGGTGGCGCATCAATTCACCAAGCGGGCTCCTCGAGATCGACCTCGCCAGGGGTTCAAACAAACTGTCTTCAAGCGGAACTTTGACATCAGCCAGACTGTAATCCGAAGGTTGTTTGTGTAGCATGATCGCGACGACTGGCAAACTTGTGTCGAACTCACGGGCAGCATCAACGGGAACAGGGTCAAGAACACCGCCATCTACTAAGACATCATCACCCTGGCTGGGGAAAAAACCCGGAATTGCTATAGTCGCCAGGACTGCTTGCATGGCCTCCCCTTCTCTGATGACAACTTCTTTCCCGGTTCGTAGGCTGACCGCTGTAGCAACGAAAGGGATTGGAAAATCCTTTATTGACTTACCCTGCAAAAATGGGTCAAGCGCTTTTACCATATCGCTAGTATTGATCAACGAGAAAGGCGACGATCGGAGACCTGTACGGAAACTGGTTTCATTGAAAAAAATATCCACAGCAGTCGCAACATCGTGCGTAGAATTCCCTGCGGCAATGGTGGCTCCGAAAAGACCGCCCGCACTTGTGCCAGCAATACCGTTGATCTTGTAACCATGATCCAATAAGCATTGCACAGCACCAAGATGTGCTATTCCTCTAACACCACCACCACCCAATGCAAGATTAATTTCTCTACCCATGTTTCACCTCAAATTAAAACTATATCACAGAGGCTAGGGAGGATAAAAATCTATGCAGGAAACTAAATTTGAGTTTTACTTTATAATAGAAGTGGGTAGGGATTAAAGAAAAATTTGCCATTTTGCCCGAAAGGTTCGGGCCAGTCGAGAAATGGAATGCAGACACTAGTCGAAGATAGGACAATTTCGGACAATAATTTTTGGTATGCGCTGCGCACCAAACCAAATTTTGAGTTCATTGTTAATTCCCAACTGGAAGGCCACCAGGTTAAAACCTACTTTCCTTGCCTGGAAGTTTCTCCGGTTAACCCCCGCTCGAAAACTCAAAAACCTTATTTTCCTGGATATTTGTTTGTAAAAGGGGAGTTAGGGCAGTTGTACTCAAAACGGATTGGACTTTTACGGGGGGTCATTGGATTGGTCAAATTTGACGGCATTCCAGCGTCCATCTCTGAGGGGCTGATCGAAGTAGTCAGGCGACAGGTAGTACGGGAAAATAGTAATGCACACCTCGATCCTACCCAGCTTCATCGGGGGGATAGAGTATGGATCAACGACCCGATCCTGCAAGGTTTTGAAGCCCAGTTTGAGCGATGCATCAATGCAGAAGAACGGGTAGCTGTGTTACTAAGTTGTATGGGGCGAAAAGTTCGCTTTCAAGTGGACGCTGATCAAGTAAGTAAACGCGCGTTTTAGCGCGATATTGCAGGAAGAAATGAAACGATTAACCTCAACTGACAACAGGCTTGTCGGAGGGGCGGAGGCGTGGACGGACATAGCAGGAAGTAGACTCTGATGGAGAAGAAAAGAAACAAAACCT
>DHUW01000071.1:47842-64895 GCA_002409365.1 Anaerolineaceae bacterium UBA5224
GTCAGCGACTCCAGTAAACCCGGACCCGGAAATACTTCCTGAAGATGTTGGCGAAGCACCTGTTGAGGTCACGCCGGCAGGACTGCTCCCAACAGAAGAAGCACCACTTCATTCAACCGAACCTGCAGGTGGTGCTCAGGAAACCGGCAACTGTGGTCGATCTGATACGATTAACCTCCTGCTCCTGGGCATTGATAAGCATGCCCAGGCGGATGGGATTCGCCTTATTAGAGTTGACTTCAAAAACGCTACTGTAAAAATGACCTCAATTCCCCGCGATTTTTACGTTCCGATCGTGGGCTTTGAGCAATTTGGAATCGATTATGGTCGCATCAATGCCACTTTTGGCTATGGCGAATATTTCTTTGGTCCTGGTAACGGAGCTGATTCAATTGCCCAAAACGTTACATACAACTACGGCGTAGACTTTGATGACCAGTTCGTACTCTATTACGATGAAATTGGTAAATATATCGATGCTATCGGTGGAATCACAGTGACCACAGAAAAGCGAGCTCAGGATTATTGGTATAACTTCCCGCCAGGCACCTACGAGATGGACGGCGAGACAGCGGTCATTTTTATGCGGATCCGCGCGTTTGATACAGACATTCAACGCATCAACCGACAAACCCTGGTGATGGAAGCGATTCTCCATAAGGTGCGCGAGGGCATCTCTCCGAAAATGATCTACGAAGTTCTGACTACTTTACTGAAGGATAAAACCACCCAGACCAACCTGGGTTTGAGTGATATGTACAGTTTCTATTGTCTCTCCAGGATCATTGATATCTCAGACATTCAGGTTTCTCCCATTCCTGATACGATGTTTCACCCTTATACGACCGAAACCGGCGCGCAAGTGTTGATTCCCCATGCAGAAGTGGTCGAATTTGTGCAGGATTCTCTCGACTTGCTTAATTGAGCAAGGTCAAAAATTGCATCCCTTGACACGTGGTAGAATCAACATTTAGTAGAAACTTGGCTGCCGAATAAGGCAGCCTTTAATGCGCGAAGGAAAAAAATGAGCGATACACAACCCTTGCAGACAGGTCCAAACGGGATGGATAATAATCCTAAACGGAAAAAGAATACCAGATGGCAGATCATTGGCCTGGTAGCTTTAGGACTGATCTTAATACTGGTCTCAGTTTGGTTTACCTGGCTGAAACCTTTTTTACAAAAACCGATTTCGGACCCCTTAAATCTGCCCAGTATCTCGACAGAGACTTTACCAACATCCACAGAAGTTATCGAAGAAGCGACTTTGACCCCAACTGTACCTGAAGCAACGGCAACAGCCACACCTGCCCCTGTTTGTGGTGACAATGCTGAATGGACCTTTTTATTAGTCGGTATCGACTATCGCGGTGATGACTATCTGTACGGCCTGGCGGATGTGATCCGCCTTGCCAGGGTTGACTTTACTACGATGACAGTCAATATGGTCGCCTTACCCCGTGATATGGTCGTCAACGCACCTGACGGACTCTTTAAAGAAGAAAATCCGATCAAAATCAACCAGGGTTACTTGTTGGGTTCACCAGGTTGGACAGGTTCAAATGATTCAGGTAGTGGTGCCAATGCTTTGGCTCGGGTCATTCAGCATAATTTTAATGTCACCCCTGACCATTACGCGGTTGTGAACTTCAATGCAGTACGTAACTTTATTGACGGCATTGGTGGCGTTGAGGTTACATTACCGCAGGAAGTCTACGACCCCGACCCCAGCCTTGGCTATTTCCCCTCCGGAACACAAACCCTGGATGGCGAGCGTGCTTTGGATCTGATGCGCATCCGTACGAATTATAATGATGCCTTCCGCGTCGGGAACCAGTCCATCATCATGAAGGCTGTGATCAAAAAGTTCCTTCTGCCAGAAAATATCGTCAAATTCCCCGATCTGGTCTCCAACTTCTACCAGACGTTCCTGACCGATTTATCCATTGAACAGATAACCTCTCTGGGTGTATGCTTCCTGCAGAATTTTAAGCTGGAAAACTACCACTCGATCCAAGTTCCGGAAGAAATGCTTTTGCAGGACTTTGAGTTTATCCCCTCAAACTTCGGCTCCAGTTTCGTCTATCGCTGGGATCAGACCGTTGTCGACTGGATCCACCAAAACCTGATTTATCAGCAGCCAGAGTAGTGCCTCTCTAATTTTCTGAAACATTCTTCGTAAAACTGAATAAACTAAACATAGCACCTCTTGTGAGGTGCTATGTTAGCAACAGTAATTAACCGGTTTTTCTTTCTAAAATTTACTTATGAAATCTGATTCGAATACATCCTCTAGCCTTACAACGGAAGAAGATTGGGACCTGATCATTACTCCCCGCAAGAAATGGTGGGATTTGCAACTTCGCGATGTCTGGCACTATCGCGACCTGATTGCTCTCTTTGTTCGACGTGACTTTGTCTCACGTTACAAACAGACCATCCTGGGTCCGGTCTGGTTCCTCATCCAGCCTTTACTTACTTCGTTGGTTTTCACGGTAATTTTCGGCAACATAGCCCAGTTGCCTACCGATGGGCTTCCACAGATGCTCTTTTATATGTCCGGTACTATCCTCTGGAACTATTTCTCCAGCTGTTTGACCAATACCTCCACTACCTTCACAGCTAATGCCCACTTGTTTGGTAAGGTTTACTTCCCGCGACTGGTGATGCCCATATCCGTTGTCATTTCAAACCTGATCACCTTCGGAATCCAATTTGCCTTTTTCCTTGCATACACACTCTACTTTTACCTGCGTGGCGCTGAGGTGGGACTGACCATCTGGGCGCTCGCCTTGCCGTTGCTCTTGCTGCTGATGGCTGGATTGGGGCTTGGCTTTGGCATTATCATCTCTTCCATGACTACAAAATATCGCGATCTGCAATACCTGGTCAGTTTTGGCGTTGGTTTGTGGATGTATGCTACACCTGTAATTTACCCGGTGTCCAGCATTCCCGAGAAATGGCGTTGGGTGGCGGACGTGAACCCGGTCACCCCTATCATCGAAACCTTCAGAATGGGTTTCCTCGGTGCAGGCGATGCTTCCTGGGCGCGCTTGGCTTATAGTGCCATTTTTATGCTGATCGTACTGCTTATTGGAATCGTGATTTTCAACCGGGTAGAGAAGACTTTCATTGATACAGTGTAAGCTCCGCCTGTTTCCATTATGAAAAAAACCGCGGGAATTCTCATACTGCTCACAATCATCCTGGGGTTTATTGCCTACCCTACGATTAATAACAATCTGTGGTCGGTAGCATCTATCAAAGGTTCCCAAGGTATCTCGTCAACAAACGAGCTAATAACTACATTGCCCGCGAGCCACCCACATGCCAGGCTTTTGCAGGCTCGAGCCGCGATGTCTGAGCAAGATTACCCACAAGCTCTCCAATTGATCGAACCTCTCGTGCCTACAACAGATCCTGTCATTCTGCAGACCTACGCAGAATTATTGTTCTCCCTGGAACGCTATACCGATGCCCTGGAAATCTGGCACAGTCTGGGTATGCACAATAAAATTGAACATGCCGCGAGAGTGTTTAACAAACTCGGTCTGCTGGATTATGAAATTCTTGCCTGGGAAAAGGCTTATGATATCCGCCCCGATATATTTTGGAGTTTGCTCTTATACACTCAAATGAGGAAGGCGAACCAATTAAGAGATACGGGGCAGATTTCGGAATCGATTCCTTTATACGAGGCGATCATTCAGAAATTTCCTACATCTGAAACCCCACTTGCTGAACTGGCCTGGGCATACTTACTACAGGGTGAGACAAAACTTGCGGTCAGTACTCTTGAAAAAGCAATACCCATCTCTTCATCAAACTATCAATTCTATATGCGCGCCGGTGATATTTATGAGCAGTGTGGTTTATTTGATCATGCTCTGGCTGCCTACCAAAAAGCGCGCCAAATATTTCCAGATGCCATGGACGCAACTAAAGCTATAGACAGATTACAGAATCCCTGATGACACAGAGAAATGCCGACCAGGAAACTTTATATACTCCCTCAACAGTCACTTTGTTGCCTGTAAAAACAGCTCGCGAAAAGTTGGCATCATACTCACTTCTCGCAATTTTTATATTTACATCAACGCTCTATGCTCTGCTGATCCTACGCAATGACCTCCCGTTGATCGCTCTGGTTTTGCTTGCTGTTCTTTGGGTTATTCATATGGTTTCATATCGCTGGTCTATCGAACCTACACCGCTCAATATGCCAATTCTCGGATTGCTCCTGTTATTGCCGATCAATTTCATTATCTCTGCGGATCCGTCATCGACATTGATCCGTATCTATCACCTTTTTCTGAGCTTTTCGTTGTTCTTTACCATTATACGTCTGGTGAAATTCAGAAAACACCTGCCTACATTGATACTATCTATAATCATCTTGTCAATTGGTGCCGGTCTACTAGGCTTACTTGCCACCGACTGGTCAAGTGGTTTGCTCGGATTCCTTTCTCCTTTTTACGAAAAACTTCCTCGGCTCAACTCAATCATACCTGGCGCAAGCATCAACAAGAATACGATGGGCGGGGCACTGGCTTTTTTTCCACCTTTGTTGTTAAGCCTAATCTGGGATGGATCTGCCTTCAAGAAAATGATTGCAAAATATCCAGTTATTGCCAGGTTTCCAGAATGGCTTTACAAACTCATGGTCCTATTGGCACTTTTGTTGGTGCTTGCAATAATTTTTCTGACTCAGTCGCGAGGAGCCTGGCTTGGCACGGCGGCAGGGTTTTTCCTCTTCCTGGTATGGAAAGATAAACGCTTTCTGCTGGCGATCCCGCTTGGGGTATTGGCCTTGTTCATAGTTCTAAAACAGACTGACATCGGCGGACTACCCGAACTCTTCACCTTATTGGATCGAGGGCAGGATGCCAGCTTACAGAGTCGTTTGGATATTTGGCAAAGGATCATTAGCATGGTCCGCGATTTTCCAGTCACCGGTTTGGGTTTGGATGCGCTCAACCCGGTGTACCAGGCTTTCTTCAATCCTTTTTTATTCAACGAACCACCTGCCATGCTCTACCATGCCCATAACACTTTTCTTTCAGTGACGATCGAGATGGGCATACCTGCCCTGATTTTGTACGTCTCATTATTGAGCGCATTTGGAGCAATGGCTTGGCGCACCTGGAAACATGCCCGCACCGTTAACCGCGTCTTGATCATGGGATTGGTCTGCGGGATGATCGCGTACCAGGTTTTCGGTCTGATGGACGCCTACCCGCTTGGGAAGAACCTGGGCATTACTATGTGGATTTATTTCGGGGTGATGACTGCCTTATATGTGCATCGCGCCCAGATGGTTCGCTCTTTTCCCCAGCCCCAGGCTCAAATGGAACCTCCACTAGTTAAAAAGCAGCTACAACAAAATCTGATTGGTCTGTCAGTATGGTTGGTCCTCGCGCTCCTCGCATTGGGTCTGATTAGATTGGATGTTTATCTGAGTCTTCTCATCGCGATTGCATCCGGCGTTTTGATAGGAGTTGTGTCAGTAAAAAATCCTTTGCGGTCAATTGCCAGCAATCCAATACAACAAATAGGTACTCAACCATGACTTATTATAAGAATCCCATTACAAGATTTTTTTTACGTAAAAATTTTTTTCGTCGGGTAAAGATGCGTCTCGATGGATACAAGCGGCTTATTACCAAGGACGCTCTCGATGATATTACCTTCCTGGAAAAGGATCACGAGGTAAAAACGGTTTTTGATGTGGGTGCAAACGTTGGTTTCGTTACTTACCAATTTCAAAAGCGATTTCCAAAAGCCGAGGTTTATGCCTTCGAACCGAATCCTTATATTTTCGAAAAATTGAAAGACAGTTACACTAATGAAACTAAGGTCCACGTCCTGATGATGGGGGTTGGGGATGTCTCAGGAGAACAAGAGTTTAACATTAACACCAACTCCGGTACTAGTTCATTCTTAGAAGCAAGTGATTACCACAAAACCCACCAGGCTAAGAGGCTCAAAGAAAAAAAGCTGACCCAGGTCGTGACTCTCGATGATTTTTGCCAGGAAGAAGGCATCCAGCATATTGATATTCTGAAAATGGATATCGAGGGTTATGAATTAAACGCATTGCGAGGTGCACATAACCTACTAACCAAGCAAACTATTGACGTCATTTATACCGAGGTCAATCTGGTACCATCATATAATGGGCAGCCATTGTTTCATGACATAACAAAATTCCTACAAGGGAAGGAATATTATCTTTATAACCTTGATTCCTTTATTGGACAGGAAACAAAGATCAGGCAAGCAATCATCGGAAATGCCACCTTTCTTTCGGCCAAATTCAGGAAGTATTTAGAAATACAATTCGGAAAAGAAAACTGCGGATGGTAAGTCCAGTGAACAAGATCTTTTTTTAGGCATTATCTCCTTATTTCCTTTATAGTTAAGAACTATTACTAATGACTAAACCTGTAATCTCCGTTGAACACTTAACCAAACAATATGACCTGGGCGTGATTGGCACGGGCACACTCCACCGCGACCTGAACCGCTGGTGGGCGAGAGTCCGAAAACAGCCCGACCCCTACACCCGCATCGGTCAGAAAGATGCTTTTGCCCGCATTGGGGAGAGCATCCTCGCGTTGGACGACGTCTCGTTCACGGTGCAGCAGGGCGAAGCGCTGGGCATTATCGGGCGCAACGGTGCCGGCAAGAGCACGCTGCTTAAGATCCTCTCGCGCGTCACTGCCCCCACCAGCGGGGTGGTCAAGGTGAGAGGGCGCATAGGCAGCCTGCTGGAGGTGGGCACCGGCTTCCACCCCGAACTGACCGGCAGGGAGAACGTCTACCTGAACGGTGCCATTTTAGGGATGAGGAAAGAGGAAGTCACTCGCAAGTTTGATGAAATTGTGGATTTTTCCGGGGTGGAAAAATTCATCGATACTCCTGTTAAGCGCTATTCCAGCGGGATGTACGTGCGCCTGGCCTTTGCTGTGGCCGCCCACCTGGACCCCGAGATTCTGATCGTGGATGAGGTTCTGGCGGTCGGTGATGCCGAGTTCCAGAAGAAGTGCCTGGGCAAGATGGGCGATGTGGCGGGCGAGGGTCGGACAGTGCTGTTTGTCAGCCATAATATGGCAGCAATACAACAACTTTGTAGACGAGGATTTTTACTTGAACAAGGTAAGGTTGTATCGGAGGGATTGGTAGAGGAAGTATTAACTGCATATTTATCCAAACGCACTCAAAACAATTCAAAATACATCGCAAACTATTATTCAGAAGAGAGACCAATCAGCTTTAAATTGATAGAAGGTGTTCCAGACCATGAATATGGGTTTCTTTTCTTAAGTGATCTCATATTTCGAATAATTGTCGTAGCCAATCATAAAATTTCCAATTTAGATTTAGGAATTACAATAAAAGATTATTTAAATGCGCCAGTTTTTTCTGGGTTTACTGATATTTCTTTCAATATTAACTCAAAAGAGGAAAAAGAGATACTTCTAAAAATTGATGCACTTGGTCTAGTACCCGGTGAATATAAACTTGATATTTCTTTATCAACTGGCAGTTTGTTTTCAGGTCGTAAGACTCATGAATTGTTACAACCTGCATTGTACTTTTCTGTAATTAATGATCCATCCGAAAAAGAAGTTTTACAGAATTGGCAGAAAGGTTTTGGAAACATATTTAATGAACATATTAAGGCTGATTTGAAATGATAAAAGTCTCCAAAATCGTAAGGGTTATGATTGGATTTATCGAAAATACTTTTTTAATAAATGTGTTTGCAAAATTAAAGACCACAATAAATTTCCATCGGTTCAAGAAGAAAAATGTTAGGTTTTTAGAAATTGGTCCTGGGCAGGTGAGAATAGATGGATTTGAAACATTAAATATAAAATATTCAAAAAATGTCGATTTTGTTTTGGATGCATCAAAGAAAATGCCTTTTACTGATAATACTTTTGATGTTATCTATGCCAGTCACATATTAGAACATATATCTTGGTATCGAACCAAAGATGTCTTATCAGAATGGATTAGGATACTTAAACCGGGGGGCGAATTGGAATTGTGGGTTCCTGATTCTGTGAAGATAGCTAAGGCGTTTGTCGATGCTGAGTTGTTGGAGAGCAAAGATTTTTTGGATGATGGCTGGTTCAAGTTTAATACGATAAAAGATTCATGTGTTTGGTTTTCAGGTAGGGTATTTTCATACGGGGATGGCAAATCAGATTATTCTAATGTAAACTGGCATCATGCTGCTTTTTCTTACAGATATCTAAGTAAATTATTATTGGAATTGAATCTTCGAGATGTAACTCAATTGCCTTCATATAGAAATAGAGGAACCGACTTCCACGGATGGATAAATTTAGGAATACTAGGACGAAAGTGATGAATTACATAGATGTAGCTCAGTTAAATAAAGATATTATAGACTGGCAAACTCGACTGCCTCGTAATCTAGACCTAATCGTAGGTATACCTAGAAGCGGATTACTCGCAGCTAGCTTATTATCGCTTTATTTGAATTTACCTTTAACTGATGTCGAAGGATTGAAAAATGGGAGAGTGCTAACCGGAGGGAAAAGAATTAATAGTATCGAAAGCTCTAACAAAACCAAGCCAAATTTAAATGTTTTGATAATTGATGACAGCCTAAACTCTGGAAATCAACTCAATTTGGTTAAAGCATCCATTCTTAGGTCAAACTTAACATACAATTTTTATTATTCTGCTGTCTATATCACTCCAGGGCAAGAAAAATCGGTAGATTATTATTATAAAATTGTTTCAAGCCCACGAATTTTTCAATGGAATCTCATGAACAGTCATGTGATTCAAAATAGCTGTGTTGACATTGATGGTGTCCTTTGCGTTGACCCAACCGAAGAAGAAAATGATGAAGGTGAAAGGTACATTCATTTTTTAATGAATGCAAAGCCGTTTTGGTTACCGAAAGTTAAAATTAAAGCTTTAGTTACCTGCCGACTTGAGCAATATCGAGAGCTTACTGAGGCATGGTTGAAAAAAAATAATATACTGTACGACAGTTTGTATATGATGAACCTTTCTGATAAGAGAGCTAGATTAGACTATGGCCACGCAAGGTTTAAGGCAGAAATATTTAAAAAAGCTAAAACAAAATTTTTTATTGAAAGTTCATTAGTTCAAGCCGAAGAGATTGTTAATCTCACTTACAAACCAGTCTTTTGTGTAGAAACAATGAATTTTCTTCATTATGACGAGCCTAAATTTAAAAAGTATTGCAAATCGATCTTGCATTCAGTGTTACCGGATAAGATTTATCAGAGATTTGCGACACTGTATCAGAAGAACAGATGAAAGCCTGACAGGATTGCTAAAACCTATCCATCTACTACTTTAAAAGGGGTTAGCTCACAATTGAAAAATATCAGTATCATTATCCCAGTCTTTAATGCTGCCAGCTTTGTCGCCCAGGCAGCCGAGTCTGCCTTGGCTCAGCCTGAAACTGCTGAGGTAATCCTCGTTGAGGATGGCTCACCGGATGACAGCCTGCAAATATGCCTGGAGCTGGCAGAAAAGTATGAAAAGGTGCGTCTACTGCAGCACCCTGGCGGCGTGAATAAAGGCGCGGGCGCAAGCCGTAATTTGGGCATGCAAAATGCCAGATACGATTTCATTTCGTTTTTAGATGCTGATGATTTCTTTTTGCCGGGTCGGTTCACAGTAACATCAAAGGTTTTTGAAAACAACCTTGATTGCGGTGGTGTTTATGAAGCTATAGGAACAGTGGTTGAGGATGAGCTTGCACACAACCGTTGGAAATCTTCCGGGGAGATGGGGCAACACTTGATAACAATAACGAAAGTCGTCCCACCCGGGGAATTATTAGAGAGATTGGTGCTGGGGGGGGTTGGGTACTTCTCTCCAGATGGGTTTGTTTTCCGAAGCAACCTGATCAAGAAAGTTGGATTGATGGATGAAGAATTGAAATTGCATCAAGACAACGAATTCATTTTTAGATTAGCCGCGGTTACCGATTTACTACCAGGAAATCTTGCTGAGCCCGTAGCTATGCGGCGGGTGCACCAACACAACCGCATCACAGCCCCTCGATCAAAATTGCAGATTTACCAGGACAGACTAAAGATGTGGAAATCTTCCTATCGATGGTTTAGAAGCAGAAGCAATCGAGAACAAAAAAAACTGATATCAAAAGCATTAATCTCCTATTGTAAAAGCTATGGCTTTGGCAATGACTCTGAGTGTAATGGTAGAAAATTCGAGGTTGAACGTAGAGTAAGATTATTACGATTGCTCATCGATTTTCCTGAATTATTATTTAATAAAAAATATTGGGTGCCTTTCTTACCCTTACGATTGCAGAAAAGACTCAACCAATAGTAACTATTTCCCTTTGCAACATTTAAAAACAATAGATCATGGACAAAAAACCCAGACTGATCGCATTTTATCTTCCGCAATACCACCCCATCCCGGAAAATGACGAGTGGTGGGGGAAAGGATTTACCGAATGGACCAATGTGGCTAAAGCCAAGCCGCTTTTCAAAGGTCACTACCAGCCCCACCTGCCTGCCGACCTGGGGTTCTATGACCTGCGCGTGCCGGAAGTGCGTGAGCAGCAGGCTGAGCTCGCAAGAGAAGCTGGGATTGAGGGTTTCTGCTACTGGCACTACTGGTTTGCAGGGAAACAGCTCCTCGAAAGACCATTTAATGAAGTTCTTGCCAGTGGAAAACCAGACTTCCCCTTCTGTTTGGCCTGGGCAAACGAGAGTTGGAAAGGGATCTGGCACGGCGCTGATGGAAGGACATTGATCGAACAAACTTATCCAGGTGAAAAAGACCACCGAGAGCATTTTCATGCGCTGCTTCCAGCCTTTTTAGATTCCAGGTACATACGTGTCGAGGGAAAGCCGTTATTTTTAATATATCGACCTTACGAATTGCCACAGCCAGAAAATACCTTGGATCTTTGGAATCAAATGGCAGTGGAATCAGGCTTACCCGGATTACATATTGTAGGTGTTTTAAACAATAATATCGTGACTGAAGAGATGAATGCCGCAGGCTTTGATGGTTTTACTATCTCAAGACTATATTGGCCATATGTAGAACATCACAACATCTTATGGAAACTGATTATAGGAAGAATTGGTAAAAAGAGGATAATGAAATTCTACCAAAAACACCTAAAGCGGCCTTTCCATGTCTATGATTACATGGATGTGGCGCACACAACAGTTCATTTCGAAAAGCTTGCGTATGAATATTATCCTTGTGTGATTCCCAATTGGGACAACACGCCTCGTAGCGGTTATTTGGGCTTTGTGGGACATGAATCAACACCGGAGCTCTTCGCAAACCAAATTCAAAAAGCAATAGAACGAGTGGCTGGTTATGCTGATGATCGACAAATAATCTTTATCAAATCCTGGAATGAATGGGCCGAAGGCAACCATCTTGAACCCGATCAGAGGTACGGACATGCCTACCTGCAAGTAGTTAGACAGAGTCTCCATAATTTTGAGGAGTTTGGACTGTGATGGAAAAACCTTCGGGTGTAATTTTCTCTGTAGTAATTCCACTCTATAATAAAGAAAAACACATCCAACGAGCGATTAATTCTGTCCTCTTTCAAACCTACCAGAATTTTGAACTAATCATCGTGGACGATGGCTCGACTGATGGTAGTTTTGAGGCAGCCAGCGCAATTCACGACGCTCGCATTCGCATCATCCGCCAGGAAAATAAAGGTGTCTCTGCGGCAAGAAATCGGGGTATCCTTGAAGCGGATACTGAGTGGATTGCATTTCTGGACGCTGATGATGAATGGCTGCCTGCATTTCTTGAAGAAATCTATGAATTAATGATTGCGTATCCGGAGTGTAATGTGTTGGCATCGGCATATCTTAAATCGGAAGAGGGCGGAAAATTATGTGTGATCCAACCTAGCATTTCTACAGAGCTGGGTTGGAGTGGTGTGCTCGAAAGCTATATTGCGTCAATTCAGGCAGATACTCCTTTTTTTCCTAGCTCAATAGTTGTAAGAAAATCAGCTTTATTAGAAGTAGGAATGTTTCCTGACGGTATTAAACTAACCGAAGACTTAACTACCTGGTTGAGACTGTCCCTGTATAATAAAATCGCGTATAAGTTTTACCCATTAGCGATTTATCATCGCGACGCAGAAAATCGATCCTGGCTTCACTTTCCTGAATACGAGCTGGAAGTGGTGAAGGTTGGCAAACAGCTGCTCGCAAGCGGGCAACTTGATGAGACTGAGAACAAACTTCTTTATGCCAGTTTGGTGCGCTCTGAGATAGGCAGGGCGCGAGCATTAATCTATGCGGGTAAGAAGAAAGAAGCTCGAGAAGTCTTATTATTTTGTAAAGATTCACTCAATAATACTTACACGGTTAAAAAATTACTCCAGTGGACCTTTAGTCCCACATGGTTATATCGCAAATTCTTTTCTTTAAAAAGCCGATTAAAAATGCTTATTGCTCAGTTGGATCGAGTGACTTAATCACCTCTTGAGTTTTTCCTTTCTAACAATAAGAGTTCTTAGTTGATGCCAAACGAAAATCAGGATGGGTTTGGCATCGGTGTTCTAGAGGTGTCTTAAGGTTTAAGAAAAGGAAACCAACTTGGATGATAAATAACTTATCGATCATTACAACCCACTTTTTTGATTTTGATTGGACCCTTCGGTTGATCGATAGTATCCAAGTTTTCACACCATTCGAACGAATTGATGAAATATTAATCATTAATCAAGATCGGGCTTTAGAATCCCATCGTAAACTTCAGGAGTTAAGTCCATTCGTTAGAGTAGTGGAATACCCAAGAAGTGAAAAACATTTCAAAGTCCAAGGACATGATCACGCCAACGTACTTAATAGAGCGATAAGGGAAGTAATTGGGGATTACCTTTGTATTTTTGATTCTGATGCACACCCAATCAACACGAGCTGGCTGCAGGCTTGTGAAGAAATACTTACCTCTTTCGATGCGGTTTTGGCGTTGGTGCCTGGAAAAGTGAATGAAACCCATCCTTGTTTTATGATGATGAAAAAAGATTGCGTTGGAAGATCAGTAAGCTTTGACGAGAGTTTATTCACGACGGGAGTCGATACAGGTCGCTTAGTCGGCAGGCAATTGACCGAGAGTGGTCACAGAGTGTATTTTGCTCCACCCACAAAAGCCTTTAATGGTTTATGGGGAAATATTTACTTAAATTCCATCTATCACCATGGGAAAGCAAGTTTCAACGGGGCTGAGGATGACCGGATAAGACAACAGATAAACTGGAGAAACAGATACTTCAAAAAATTTGTGATAGAGAAACATCGTTATGAATTGACTTTCTCAGAAAATTTATTATACAAAATTCAAAAGGAAATTCGGAAGGAATTTGGAATTCATTAGGATACAGTAGATTTGAACAGTAATCTTCCTTACACAGAAAAACCAGGTTGGCCTTGGGATGAAAGCCATGAGATATATCCAGATTGTATGACAAGCGGAACAGAATGGCCAAAGATCAGCATTGTCACACCTTCTTTCAACCAGGCACAATACTTGGAGGAAACCATCCGCTCTGTGCTTATGCAAGGCTACCAAAACCTTGAATATATCATCATTGATGGTGGCTCAACTGATGGAAGCGTAGAGATAATCAAGAAGTACGAACCATGGTTAGCTTACTGGGTAAGTGAGAAAGATAAAGGACAGTCAAATGCGATCAACAAAGGCTTTCACCTTGCAACCGGGGAATTAGCTGGTTGGATTAATTCAGATGATATTTTTTTTCCTGGAGCTTTTAAAGCCGTGGTTTCTTACTGGATTGAAAACGGTCGGCCAAACGCTTTAATTACTGGTTCAAAATTAAAAGGCAACTCAGCATTAGACAAATTAACGCGATTGGAACAATATCCACTTACGATAAAGCACCTCGTTGAAAAGAACATCATTGAACAACCTTCTACTTTTTATCCACTTAGTTTGTTACAAGAAGTCGGATACATTGATGAGAGATATCGGATGTCGATGGACTATGATCTCTGGCTCAGGATGGCAAAACATGGCGCTGATCTCGTGTTCTTGAATTCTGATCTTGCTGTAACACGTGTTTATCCCGAAACAAAAACCCATCGCTTTCAAAGACGCTCGTTAACTGAGGTGCTCCAGTCAGTATGGAGAAACTATAGAGTTATTCCTGAATCCTGGTTGAAAAAATTTCTAACCGTTTGGATTGTACCAAGGGATATGCAGTCACCTTTTCTCCAGAGAGTTCTTTTCTTGATTCGTAATATTGTGTTTTCCGGAACAAAGGGAATCTTAGGTTTATTAAATCTGCTGAATTATTCTGAAAAATAGAATTGCACTGCAAACTAGGTTATCTTCTCAGGATAAATATATTTTCTGACACCGTTCTTCCAATAAAACCACTTCCGCACTGTAACTTTAGAAGGGTACTGTATGACAGTTAACAATCTCCACTGGATGAGTAACAGGCAATTACCCGAGCAAATTGTCCCGCAAAATGGCGATTTTAATTTGCCAACTATAAGCATCGTAACCCCTTCCTTCAATCAGCAAAGTTTTCTTGAAGAGACAATTCTCTCAGTATTATCACAAGGCTTTACAAATTTAGAATATTTAATTGTCGATGACTGTAGCACAGATGGTAGTATTGAGATTATTAATAAGTATGAGGATCGGCTGACTCTAATACAGAACCAAGAGAACAAAGGTCAAGCGGATGCTCTTAATAATGGGTTTTTACAATCATCTGGCGAAATATTGGGTACGATTAACGGTGACGACGTACAATTGCCGTACACTTTAAATCTTGTGGCGAGAATTTTTAGGCAATTTCCTGAAATTGACTGGATCACTGGTCACTCAAGCTTTATGTTAGACGGAGTCGCTATTTCCCCACGAAGAAAACATCTAGATGCTTATAACAGCAAATTAATGAGACTTGGTTTTTACACTCCTTGGGTTATGGGTGTTCCTCAACACATATCAACCTTTTTTAGAAGAAGCCTTTATGAGAAAGCCGGTGGATATCTGGATATTTCGCTTAAAGATTCGTTGGATATCGAGCTGTGGATAAGAATGGCAAAGTTTTCTGCACCGGTTTTTATTCCAGTCACACTTGCTTTGATGAGACAGCATACTGATCAAAGAAGTGTTCAGGGTTCACACTCTACTTCGGCTTATCTTGAAATCGAAGGTCAAGATAGAGGATTCTTGCCACTTAGATTGCGAAAAATCATTTTATGGGCTATGAGGCATAATGGATTTAGGGGGGCTATTCGCCACACTTTTTTTGATGGTAAGGCAAAACGATTGAATTGGAATTATAAAATCAACAATTGGGAGATAATTGATTGTTTTGCGTTTTAATCACTTTCGAATTTTAAAAAACCGAATTTGACATATCGATCATTCTTGATCGATATTTTCTCCAAGGCAACTGTGAACAGTGAATAGTATCAATTATTATGATTTGAAGTTGTAACAGATGAAAATTGCAAAAGGATTTTTTCGAGGGTTTCACTCTGGAAGCGAATGGCAGACAGGTGTTCGAATCCTTGTTTTTCACGGGGTACTAAAAAAAATGCATCGAACCAGGGTCCATAGAAATTTTCATGATGTTGATGATTTTAAAGAAATCGCCAGGTATTTAAGGAGATTAAATCCAATCAATGTTTCTGACTTTAAGATTGGTGATAAGCGACAAGGGACAATTATCACTTTTGATGATGGTTATGCTAATAATTTTATTGCTGCAGAGACATTCGATAAGTATAAAATTCCCTGGACCCTCTTCATTAGCGCTGGTTGCATAGGCAAAACAAAATTGCTTTGGACTGTTGAGTTATCCTTACTCCTTCTGCATGGGAATGCTAATGAAGTGGTGGTTCTTAATTCAAGATGGGACCTCGGATCAAGCATCAAAAGAGAGAAGGCATTTCAAACCATAAGATACCAAATGAAAGTTATGTCGATGCACCAGGTGATTTCTCTAATGGATGAACTCCGTTCTCAATTTCCTCCTGAGGAATCCCTGAGATTACTGGAGGAGTTTCCTGAATTTATGATGTTATCCTGGGATGAAGTAAGGCAATTAGCTAATGCTGGGGTGGAAATCGGCAGCCACGGGGTTATGCACGCCATTCACCACCAGATTCAACCCCAAGATGTCAGGACTAAGGAATTAATAGATTCCAAATCCATTATAGAGGAGGAAACTGGAAAAACATGCCAACTGTTTGCTTTCCCGAATGGAGATTACAATAATAATTCCTCACAAGAAATCTTAAGTGCGGGATATGCGTTTGGCTTCTC
Source organism: Anaerolineaceae bacterium UBA5224 (assembly GCA_002409365.1). Taxonomy (GTDB): domain Bacteria; phylum Chloroflexota; class Anaerolineae; order Anaerolineales; family Anaerolineaceae; genus Mesolinea. The sequence goes on from DHUW01000071.1 coordinate 64,193, forward strand.
GCTCAAACAAAAAACGGTGAATAAAGATTTTCGAGGAAATATCCTTCCAAGGCTTAATGCACCGGGAACTTTATCATCGTTTGTAGCGAACTATTACTGGCAGCCAAACGAAGGCTGACCTTTTCTTGAGATTATTCGAGTAAAACACTAATGCGAGTATTTTCAGAACAGGCTATTTATCATGCTCCTGACCGTTATCATACCAATAACATCATTAAGTCGTTATGGAATGACAGTACCCAAGAAGGGCGTAGGGAACTATACGGGAATTGGGTGGATCTGTTTGAGTATGAACCACGGCTCAGCAGGGCCGATGTGTGCCTTTTGACCTACCAATGGCCTTACTATGTCAACAATGACCGAGTTGCCGATGCGGAGGCAGAGGTTAAGGTGGCAAAGGAGGCAGGCAAACCCATGGTGGTGTTTAGCGGGGGCGATTACCCGGCACGAACGCCCTTCAGTGATGTGATCTTGTTCGAATCGGCAGGATACCGGTCAGACCCGGGGTATCGGTATCACTCGGCGACCCCAGCATTTATCGGGGACTACTTGGAAGAATATTGTGGGGGTGAATTGCTGGTGCGGGAAAAACAAGCCCAACCAGCGGTTGGCTTTTGCGGTCAGGCCAGCCTCTCGCCAATCCAGACTGCCTATAGAACATTTCGATTGAAGTGGCAGCAGCATCAGTATCGCCAGGGGAAAA
>DHUW01000071.1:65124-65279 GCA_002409365.1 Anaerolineaceae bacterium UBA5224
TCCCGCGTCCTGAAAGAGTTTGAAGGGAAGGACGGCATTCAAACCAACTACCTCTTGCGCAGCCAATATCACGGCGGTGATAAGAACGACAAGGATCTCCAAGCCCGACTCAAGACTGATTTTGTCAACAATATCCTTAACTCAGACTACACCGT
>DHUW01000071.1:65584-72977 GCA_002409365.1 Anaerolineaceae bacterium UBA5224
GATATGAAGGATCTGCCTGATGCGTCGGAGATTTTGTTGGATTTTCATTCAAGGCTTTCAGCTGAAGATTTCAAAAACCTGCAAGTGACCTGCAGAAACTTGTGGATTGAGCACATGACCGCAGATGGTTTCTTTCGAGATCTGAGTTGTAAACTGGTGGGGTTGTAGGCAGAGCGATGATGGGGCCTTTGGTTTCGGCAGTGATTGCTACACATAATCGTGAAAAACTCTTGCCTGAAGCTGTGAAGTCGATCCAGGAGCAGACTTATTCGAATTTTGAAATCATTATTGTGGATGATGCATCCCAAGACGATACCCCTGCTGTTATTGAAAGGTTGATTGAAAACGATCCTCGCATCCGCTTTATCCATTCGGATAAAAATATTGGTCCTGGGGCTGCAAGAAATCTGGGAATAGCCGTTGCAAGGGGTGAATACGTCGCAATTATGGATGATGATGATCTCTCTGAACCATATCGGTTGGAATTAGAAATAGAGGCATTCAGAAAGAACCCAGATGCAAAGTTAGTTTTCTCAAGTGTTTCATGGGTTGATGATAGCTTGAATACAACCAATGTATTTCCTGGAATTGTCGCTAATGGACTGTTCCCATCTGATCCAAAAGATGTCTTTAGATTGCTGTACATGGAAGGCAATAAGATCCCCAACACAACCATCACATTCCGAAGAGAACTTGGGAATGATTTTCGATATCCTGAAAACCCCTGGATAGGAGAAGACTGGTTCCTGTGTATGCAGTTTGCTGCATCAGGAGGAAAAATGAAGGTGATTTCTGAACCCTTAGTAAGGCAGCGACGAGGGCAGGATCGTCAAGGCCTAATGGCTGGATCGACAAAGGTGGTTTTTCGGGCTCAGCGAGAAGTGCTCTTAATGATTCGTCACTGGCTGAGACATGAAGGTATCATAGAATTTGACAGTTTGTATAAGCGAGCAATAGCTAATCAGATTCTGAGGGAGAGCCGGCATTTTGTAGGAATTAAAGGAATAGTAATGGTTTTTCAATCTTTCCTGCTTTGGCCAACAAATCCTAAGGTGAAAAAGCAAATAGGTTGGTATCTTAATAAATTGGGAAGCAAGCTCGCTTGTAAGCGAAGCATGGGCAAGAAAGACACCGATGCACTCACGAATTAGACTTATATATTCAATTCCCAACTTTATCACTGCAGGTTCTGGACGGGTGATGGCGAACATTCTTGAGAGATTAGATGAATCGCGCTTTGAACCTATTGTTTGCGTACAAACTCCAGGCGGAAAAATATATGAAGAATTGATCAGCAAGGAATACCAGGTGTTGGTTGCGCCATTCACGATTCCTGTGAAGCCTTACAACTCCCTGCTAAAGAGAGCAAAATTAGCTGCAGACAGATTCAAACCTTTGAAGGCTGATTTATGGCATTCGTTTCATTACGCAGATGATTACTCCGAACCGATTATTGCCAAGTTAGCTGGCGCTCACGGATGGGTCTATACCAAAAAAGCAATGGGATGGGGCTCCCGTGCATGGAAGATTAGAAGCTTCCTGGCTGACAGAATTGTTGCCGATAATCAGGACATGCCTCAATTATTTTTCAATTCACCTTTGTTTCGTAATAAGGTTTCCGTGATACATCATGGCGTGAATCTTGACGAGTTTCATCCAACTCAAGTAAAGGACAAAAAGTTTTCGTACAAATTGGACCTGAGCGAAACTAAAACCCTGATTGGCTGTGTGGCTCACCTGGTACCGGTCAAGGGGCACCCGACTTTGATTGAGGCTGTTTCCAGGCTGGAGGGGGCGCATTTGTTCCTGGCGGGTAAGCCGATGGATGAGGAATATACCCGGGCACTCCATGAACAGTCTGAGGTATTGGGTGTGAGTGAGCGGGTGCATTTTATGAATGGTGTGGAGGATGTTCCGGCTTTTCTCGCGGAAATGGAAATCGCGGTGCTGCCTACCTGGAATAAATGGCGCAAGGAAGGCTGCCCGGTGGCACTTTTGGAGGCAATGGCCTGCGGGAAAGCTTGTGTGGCGACGGACGTGCCTGGCTCAAGGGATATCATCGAAGATGGAGTCTCCGGCTTGTTGGTGGAACCGGAAAACGCGGTTGCCCTGGCAGCAGCAATTCAACGCTTGATTGATGACCCTGAATTACGCGAAAGCATGGGGAAAGCAGCCCATTTTCGAATCGAAGAGCATTTTTCCATTGAACAAGAGGTGGCTGCACACGAGAGATTGTATGAAGAGATCATGTCAGGAAAAGGAAGAAAAAATGATCGGTGATGTGCTGATCACCTTCAGCAGAAACACTGAAGACTGCCCGAGCCGAACAGGACAACCCTGGACTCTGGCAGCCAGCCTGGGCGAAACGCACATTTACACAACCCTGCCCGACGACCAGTGGCACGGCTTCCCCCTGGCTGAAGAGGAAGACGAGCGGTGGCAGATCTGGCTTCTAGGAGAGCTTTATGAAGACTTTCCATCCTTAACGAAGGCGTTTGAGCAGCCTGAAAGGGTGAACGGACATTTTCTGTTGATCGGCTTTGAGAAAGAAAGCAAGCGCGTGCATGTAATTACCAATCGATTGGGTACTGAACATGCTTATTATGCAGCTGGTGCAGCAAGAGCAGCCCTGGGGACATTCTCTCCGGCTGTCGCCAAAGCTGCTGGCTGCTCAACCTTGAACCTGCAAGGCATTGCAGAATTCTTTCATTTCGGGTTTTTTATTGGCAACTCGACCTACTGGGAGGGTGTTGAATTATTGCCGGCGGCGACCCACACCATTCTGGATGGAATCGGGAAGGTTATTTCCCAATTTCGGTATTGGCAATGGCATTATGATCCTTCTTCCTCACTTACCTACGATGAGGCGATCGATGAATTTCACGAGCTTTTCAGAACCGTGCTAACGGGGCAGGTTTCGCAAAAGCGAATCGCCCTGCCGCTTTCGGGCGGGCTGGACTCTCGCAGCACTTTGGCAGAATTGGGCAAACCAGACTTGGGGGGAGCTAAGCGCATTTTTCCGTTTAGTTATGGATATTCTGATGATTCTGTCGAAACAAGAATTGCCCTCCAACTCGGGAAAAAGCGCGGAATCGGGGTCAGAGCCTGGACTATCCAGCCCTATTTGTTTGACCAGATCGAACGTGTTTGCGCAAGCTTGGAAGGATTTCAGGATATAACCCAGTGCCGGCAGGCTTACGTGGTAGATGAATTGGCTGAACAAGCCGACTATGTTGTCGCTGCCCACTGGGGAGATGTCTGGCTGGACGAGATGGGTTTCAGAGCACAAGAGATGCTACCAGATGAAAGGCTGGCAGCTTTGATAACCAAAAAATATTCCAAGAACGGCAGCGAGATTCTGCAGGCACTTTTGGCACCCAATTTGCCGAAGAATTGGAAAGATGTGCTAATCGGGAAAGTAGAAACGAACTTATCAAGCTTGGATGAAGTCACTGAACTCGACTTTAAGATTAAAGCATGGAAAACTTCGCAGTGGTCACATCGCTGGACGCTGAGCTCGCTGCGAATGTACCAGGTTGGGCTGTTCCCGCTGCTGCCGTTTTATGATAACCGCTTGGTGGATTTCTTCCTGCGGGTTCCAAGCGAATTTGTGGCAGGACGCAAACTTCAGATCGATTATTTGAAACGCTACGCACCGGATCTGGCGAAAATTAAATGGCAACCCTATGATACCAACCTATATTACTACAAGTATTATGACACCTGGGGATTACCTCGCAGGGCGATAAAGAAACTGGGACGATTGCTTTTTCCGCACCCGGTGGTTCAGCGCAATTGGGAAGTGCATTTTTTGAATCCCAAGGGGCGGGCTGGACTGAATTGCTTTCTCCTGGAACCGGGGTTAAAGGTGCAGAACTTTTTTCCTGCTGGCGGTTTGGAGCAATTATTGGTAGATTTTTTTCAAAACCCAACCGCTCGCAATGGCTATGCAGTCTCAATGCTGTTGACCTTCTCGGCTTGGTTGGAGCGGTATGGCTGAAGATAAACCGATTCGATTATTGATTGTCGGTTTTGGTAAATCAGAAGTTACCTTTATCAATCGACTTATTACTGGGCTTGCTGCGCAGGGCGTCTATATCACGATTGCTTCTGCGCAACGGCCAATGTTTCAGACAACACAATCTGAAAATATTGACTGGTTATGGGCACCTGCCTGGCAAGACGCTCCTTTATTACGTGTATTTAGAGTTTTGTGGTTGTTCTTCAAAGGCTATCCATTCAAAAGGTTGCCTTGGTTGCGGGGTTTGTTGAGAGTAGATAAAACTCCTCTTGGAAGATTTTTGACACTCTATCGATATCTCCCGTTTATTCGAGGTCAGTGGGATGTTTTCTATTTCCCTTGGAATTCAACTGCGGTTGATTACCTTGGGCTTTTTGACCTTGGCATCCCGGTCGTACTTTCCTGTCGTGGCAGCCAGGTTAACATCAATCCGTTTTTATCTGGACAACAAAAGTACGTTGAGCTGCTAAGGACGACATTTGAGAAAGCTGCCGCGGTTCACTGTGTCTCCCAGGATATACTTTCTACAGCCGTAACTTTGGGTCTTGATCCGAAGAAAGTTGTTGTCATCCACCCTGCAGTCGACCCATCTATCTTCTTCCCAGATTCAGTTCCTGACGAAGACCATCCTGTCAGGCTTATCACTACAGGAACCTTGATTTGGAGAAAGGGGTATGAATATTTACTACTTGCGCTTCGAAAATTGAAGGATCGTGGAATAACCGCAGTGTTGCACATCATCGGTGATGGACCAGAACGTAATCGCATTCTGTTCACTGCCCAGGATCTCGATATCTCTTCTCAGGTGGTTTTGCACGGAAAATTGTCAACAACCGATGTCGTTGGTCAATTGCAGCAAGCAGATATTTTTGTACTTTCCAGTCTAAGTGAAGGTATTTCGAACGCCGTTTTAGAAGCTATGAGTTGTGGTTTGCCTGTGGTCGCCACAGATTGCGGGGGTATGCGTGAGGCAATCCAAGACGGAGTGGAAGGCTATGTAGTACCTTTACGTGAACCTGGCGATATGGCAGAAAAGTTGGAATTATTAACTACAAGAAGAGAACTTCGAGACCAATTGGGGGCAAATGCTCGAAAACGCGTCCTGGCAGACTTCTCGCTTGACCATCAAGCTCAAGAATTCTACCGGCTGTTTTCGGAGACCAAAAAAAACCAGCAAATTTACACAAATAAGGATCAAAGATGAGTGGTACTTTACGAATTATTTGGGATTATGATGGACCCATTGGCCAGGTAAACTCCAGTTTTCCTTACAACTTTGACGAGCGAAAACTTTTACGCGAGATCGAGAATGTTGATACCATACTTGACTTAGCCAAAAAATTCTCCATTCCTATGACCTTTGCTTGTACAGGATTTAGCGCAGAGCCAGGGGATTATCCCTATCACATCGGGGATCAATTGAAAAAGATTAATAGCCAAGGACACGAGATCGCCTCTCACTCCTGGAGGCATGAATGGTTCCCTTTCCTGACCAATGAACAGATCCGACTTTCATTATCTCGCAGTAAATTCGCGCTTGAGACTTGTGTGGGTGTTCAAGGAGCGGTGAAAGGATTTGTTATTCCTTTTAGTAGGCCGATGAGTTGGTATGCCAGAGGAGCTTTGAGCCTTGGCGACCGCGCTTTTGGACCCTGGAGAAAAGGGGCTTCACTTGGTTCTTTGATCAAACTTATCGGTGAGGCGGGTTATAAATGGACAAGAGTATTTTACAGACCCATTTGGCAAGAGCTCCTTTCTGACCGGACCCAAAATCGCAATTACTCAAAGTCTTGGGAAAATTATCATGTTGTTACATTGATCCCCAGCCACTATTTTGGCTTTGACCAAATAGCTAAGGATTACCTTTTGTCAGCCATTAATCACGGAGGTGATTTGGTGATTAGTGGCCATCCAGCCGCCTTGAGTTTTGGTCGGGAAGAAAGTCTTGAGAATCTCGTCACATTTTTAGAATTGACTGCCAGTGAAAGAGATCAGGGGAAGTTGCTGGTGAAGACTGTGTCGGAGGGGCTATTTAACCTCAATGAATGATGACTTAGATTTAAAGAGAAAGCAGCTTGTCGATCGAGGCCAAGGCATAATTTTTCCTTATTCCGAAAAGTGGTCTAAGAGTCATGCAGAATTTGCCACAAAAATGTGGCCTAATAAATTGCGCAGGAGGAATGAAGCTTACATTCGCTGGAAATTTCGAGGACCACAAAAAGGTGAGGTGCCGGGTTTTTTGCTTGCCGTCCTCGATGGAAAGGTGGTCGGTCAACTAGGTTTGATCCCAGCAAAGTTGTGGGTTGATGGAAAAACACTGGATGCCCAGTGGGCTTGTGACCTCATGGTAGATAATGACTTACGAGTACAGGGCATCGGATCCCTTTTACTGGCTGCCGGGATGGAACGGGATATCATTACTCTGGGAAGTAATCCGAGCACTCTGGCAGATATTTCCATGTCAAAATTGGGTTTCCTTCCTCTGACAGGTCCTAGAGCAATGATTTTTCCTGTAGATGTTGATTATGTCTTGGATATGATGGGTTTCAAAAGTGCTAAAAACAAATTATTCAAGAAATTATTGCAGACATTCTTGGACCTCCGAAATCAGGCATTTAGAAAGGAGTGTACTGAGCAAATCCCACTGATTCCAACGGCTGATTTGGTTGACAGAATTATTGAGCACCAACACGGCTTGAAGCAGCCACATATTGTTCATGATTCAGATTTTCTTAACTGGAGGTTTTCAAGCGTGCTACCAACAAATATTCACGCTTGGGTTTCTTCCACTACTGGTTACGCTGTCTCTGAGCCTACCCCGCGCACTTACTATGTCTATGACTGGTTTGCTGAGAACAAATCTGACTTTCAATTTTTATTTCAGCAAATGCTTTTAGATGCTGTGACAGCAGGTTGTCAATCAGTTATGGCTTATGCAAACTCATCTGCAGAGGTCTATCATCTTAAGAGACTTGGTTTTGTTTCCATGCGCATGCCTGTAAAAGTGATTTACTTTCCACAAGGTAAGTTAGGTGTTGACACACAGCAATTTCATTATTGTATCTATGACTCTGATGGAAATCTCTGAAATCGGTGGTAGGAGTTAATAGCTTGCGAATTGTGCTGGTTGTTCCTACTTTTCCAAAACTCTCAGAAACCTTCATTGTCACCAAATTTCTGGGTTTGTTAGAACGTGGTTGGGATGTGCACATAGTTTGTAACCAAAGCAATCCAAAAGAGTGGAAGTCGTTCCCACAGCTGAATACATATCCTGATATCAAATCGCGTGTGCATCAGACCTGGCTGCAATCGCCGCGGTGGCTGGCAGGTTTACTGATAATCCCCGCTGTGGTTCGTGGTTTCGCTCGGGCA
>DHUW01000006.1:0-3332 GCA_002409365.1 Anaerolineaceae bacterium UBA5224
TTTTAACTGTCTGCTAACCTGGATAATCGGCGATTTTGCGCGATAAGTCCTTGTTTAATAAGCGTGGTAAGCGCGAATTGACTTCACGATAGATCTCATCCAAATCCAGGGTCAGATGTCTGCCGCCTTGGTAGATCAATTTACCATCGCAAATTACCGTATCGACATCCCTCGCATCCAGTGAATAGATCAGGTTGGCAGCCTTGTTGATCACTGGCTGCACCGCCGGGCGGTTTTGTCTGAGCAGGACCACGTCTGCCAGATTACCAGCTTTCAGGTTGCCAAGGCGAGGTTGGCGCAGGACCCTTGCCCCTCCCTGGAATGCCAGGTCCAAAACCGTGTTCACAGGCAAAACTTCAGCATCCATGGCTTTATTCTTTTGTGTGAGAGCTGTCAGGCGCATTTGCTCAAACAGGTCCAGCGTACAGCTGCTGACCACACCGTCAGTAGCCAGTCCAACTGCCAATCCTTTGTCAAGATATTTTGGCAAATCTGCCAGACCCATAGCCATTGCCAGGTAGGTTTTTGGCGCCTGGGCGATGCCTACTTCTCTGCCTGTCAAAAGATCAAGGTCTTCGTCCGTCGGGTACAAACAATGCGCGATTATGGATGGTTGATCCAGTATGCCTGTATCGGCCAGCATTTGGATCGGTGTTTTGCCGTAAAGTTCGAGAGATAAGGTTACCTGTCCGGCAGTTTCGGAAGCATGGATATGGTTGCCAATTCCCAACCGGGCAGTTTCCTGGGCACAGCGTACCAGAAAATCGGGGTCACAAAGATAAGGTGAATGCGGTGCCAGCCAGGTAGTGATGCGTCCATCTGCTTTGCCTTGCCAGCGTTCCACAAAATCGATCGTTTTTTCTAATTGCCCGTATCCCTGGTGGCTGAAAACTGCCCAGCCAAGATTGGCACGTGTGCCAGCTTGTTCAACCGATTTAGCGACCCAATCCATCTCAAAATAATGATCCGCTACGCAGGTGATCCCGGCTGCTATCATTTCCGCCAGCCCCAGCATGGCACCCCAATAAACATCCTTTGGGGTCAGGTTGGCTTCAAGCGGAAAAATGACTTTGTTAAACCAATCATTTTCGTTGACGTCCGGTCCGGCATTACGGAAGAGCACCATTGGTACGTGGGCGTGTGTGTTAAGCATTCCCGGCACTGCCAGCATGCCGGAGGCTTCGATGACCTGGCAATCCTCTTGGAGAATTGGAGAAGTTGGCTCTATGGAGCTGATCTGATTGCCCTCGATCAGGAGATCCTGACCAGTTGAGAAGATCGGTTTCCTCCCCTCAAAAGATAAAACCTCAACATTCCTGATCAACATTTTTCCCATAATCTCTCCACCTCTTCAGTTGTTCCTTAAAAATTGTCAACCAGGCTGAGTACCTCTTCCATGGCACGATCAAGAATGGTTTGAACTGGTTCCTTACCCAGATCAAGACCATCGGCCGCCACCACGTCAAAGCGCGGGATACCCCAAAACTCACACAAAGCTTCCAGGTAGCGTGCACCCATCTCGAGTGGGGAATTGTTGTAATTCCCTCCACGGGTAGTCAAAAAAAGCAGCCGTTCAGCCTTGCATAAGCCAAAAGTACCCTGCTCGTTTGCGCCAAAAGTGATGCCTTCCACACAGATGTTTTCGATGTACAGCTTCAATAAAGCAGGAAAACTCAGATCCCAGAAAGGTGCAGCCACGACTAAGCGGTCTGCCTGGCGGAATTGGTGCGCATAGCGAAAGCGCGGATGATCGCGCTGATCATCCAGTAGCAGTACTTCTCGTTGGGTGAAAAAACCCTCACTCAAAGGAGCCAGATTTTCATCCATCAGGCAAAGCTTTTCCACCGAGTAGCCTTTTTGACTTTGTAAACCAGAAAGAAAGGTTTCTGCCAGCAGGCGGGTGCGCGATTCTTCCCGCCGGATGCAGCAGTCGATATAAAGCACTTTTACCATTCCTGCACCTCGGGCGGAGTGAGGCTGCCATCTTTCATTGCCTGACGGACTTCCGTAAGGGTGGGGATGGAGTCGGCGGCGCCTGGGCGTTGGACACAAATTGCGGAAGCAACGGTGGCCAGACGCAATGTCTCAGCAATGCTTAACCCTTCCATTACGCCATACAGGAAGAAACCGCTGAAGGTATCTCCGGCGGCCGTGGTATCGACTGCCTTCACCTTGCAGCTGCCGATACTGGAATAATGACCATTCTGAACACACTGTGCTCCTTGGGAGCCGAGTGTCAGCAGGATGCCAGTCTGAGGGTAGAGGTCTGCCAGCCGCTGCAGTAAACCTTCGTCTGCTTCGCCGCCGGCAATTTCTGCGCCTTCTACTTCGTTGACGATCAACCAATCCAGCAGATTGATGGGGTAGGTCTGGACCTTGTCAGAATATGGAGCGGCGTTCAGTGCGACTTTAAGACCTTTTTTGGAGGCTTTTTCGATGATCTCGCCCACCAGGTTGGTTTCATTTTGCAGCAGCACGAGACCATCATCGCCAAAGGCATCGAGAGTCTGATCGATATAGACTTCAGTGAGCATCTGGTTGGTTCCACCGTAGAGTAAGATGCTGTTTTGACCTGAGTCTGCTACCTGGATGATGGCGTGACCGCTGACTTCTGGTGAAGCCTGCATCAGTGAGGTGTTGACCCCAGCTGCCTGCAGTTTCTCTAGCAAAAAACCGCCATCCCTGCCCGCCAAGCCGGCATGAAAGACCAGGCTGCCAGCTTTTGCAGCCGCGATGGACTGGTTGAGACCTTTACCGCCGCTGTTGATCATGTAGGCTTTGCTATGCTTGGTTTCACCGGGTTGGACGAAAGTGTCCACACGGTAAACATGGTCAATATTGAGAGAACCAAAATTAAGAATGGTCATAGGCAGTCCTTTGGATTGATTTTCGAGATTGACCCAATTATACTGGTAGAAATCCGCGAAAACAAAAGAGGTCCTCATGCTTCAGCCCCACATTCAACTTGATCCGACTGTCCAATCCCAATGCGCTTTGTTGCCTGGTGATCCAGCCAGACTTGACCGCATTGCACCTTTTTTGAGCGATGTAAGGGAGCTGGCTTATAACCGTGAATTCCGGAGCTTACGCGGCCTGTACAAAGGTTTGCCTGTGTTGGCAATCTCAACCGGGATCGGGGGAGCATCGGCGGGGATCGCTGCTGAGGAACTGCACAATATTGGTGTCAAGGCCATGATCCGCATTGGCAGTTGCGGTGCCCTGCAGCCAAAGGTCAAGTTGGGCGACCTGATCATTGTCAACGGGGCTGTCAAAGATGATGGCGCGTCCAAAACCTACAGCCAGGCAATTTACCCGGCGGTTCCTGATGCGGA
>DHUW01000006.1:3626-6023 GCA_002409365.1 Anaerolineaceae bacterium UBA5224
AGACAAGGAGTGCTAGGCTCCGATATGGAAACCGCCTCCCTGTTTACCATTGGCAGCTTGCGTGGTTTTAAGACCGCTTCCATTTTGAATAACGTCGTTGCTTATGAAGAAGATACTGCAGAATCGATTGGTTCGTACGTTGATGGTGAAAACCTTGCCATGCTGGGCGAGCAGCATGAGATCCTGACTGCCCTTGAGGCTTTACACAAATTGTTCATGTAAGAATCACAACTGCTGACCTAAGCTGTTTCATTATGAATGGGATCATAGCAGCAAGGTCCTTTGCCTACTAAATGATACTGTTCGCTGGCTTTAGTCCTCAAAGTTTCAACCACCTTTCATTTTTCAAAACTGCATAGAAAACAGTTGTACATGTTGCAAGTAAATATCTTTTGGAGAATCTCATCGCATAACAAGCAAAAATTTTGGAAAGAGCTGGCGTGATTCCGTTTTTGTTTCAATCGACATTGTTTCTGCCAGAATATCCTCCAGCCATACACCAGGTTCAAACAATTCTGTTTGCCATCCTGGGGCAAGTCTGTCGAGCAGGACGGCTTGCGCCATTCCAGTATAGTAAAAGCGTCTTTCACTGGCATCATTTGCCAGGCGTTTAAACTCACCGATCTCACGCATCCAGCGTTGATCAAACTTTTCATAATTATTGAAATTGGAGAGGTTGAATTTTTCTTGAATTGTGGAATAGTCTGTGTGTTCAGCCAAGCGGTAGGTGCTAAGTTCGGCATAACGACCAATCCCTTCCACCCACTCGCGCTGGCGTTCAAAATCAATCAGATTTCGACTTAGTCCAGCTGAATTTCGCCGCGTTTGACGGGTCTTAAGGAAATCCTGTGTAAGTGCTATAGTGTCCTCTCTAGTTTTGGTTTTTAATGCTTTTGCCAGAAGATCCAACTCAATCTGCCAATCCTGGTGAAGGTTGGCAACAGGGTTTTGGAGGGCACTTTCGTATTATGCAACCGTTCTTTTCCTTTTGCTGGACGCTTTGAATCTTTCGATCGGACCATTCTTGTATGGCGGAGATGCAAATGGGATCGCGGTGGGACTGGGCATTGATCGATTGACCATTCAAGCAGTTTTTTTCATTGTGCTTCTAGTAAATCGGGAGTTGATAGCAAGCAAGCTTATGCCACTCTTTGATGTGCATCCAAAAAGCATTCTTTTTCAGCCCTGGTTTGCCAACTCCACAAAATGAGGTTTGGCTGTAAGTTGACCCAATTGTCCATCTCATCTATCTATTCATAGAATTACAGATTAAAATACAACCATGGAAACGAAGGACGAAGGAAGTACAAAAGATAACTCAGATGATCTAAGCGCAGTTTTCAATACCGCGGATGAGCGTGACTCCTCTTCACATGAGAGAAATGACTCGCCACCCTGGGGTTGGGGTACAAAACTGATCGTTGGCATTTTATTGGTAGTCGGATTTTTGGCTCTGATCATTTGGTTTAATGACTACTTCAAGATGGTTCTGACCGCCTTCATTATCTCCTTCTTGCTTTATCCAATCAGTGAGTTTCTGCGAAAAACCTTGCGGCTAAAATGGCGCGCATCAGTTGCAGTCGTCTACATATTATTGGCAGGTTTACTGATCTGGTTGATTGCAAGAGGGGGCTCCAGCCTTGCCACGCAAGTGCAGAACCTGTTTCAAACAGTCATCGACAATGTGGACAATATAACGGCTCTATTGGAACGCTGGTCCGTTCAGAAGATCGTGTTTGGTCCCTTTACGTTCACCACACCAAAGCTTGATTTTGAATTGATTGGACAATGGGTCTCCAGCCAGCTGGAACCAATTGCCAGCCAGGCAGGTACGATCGCGACCACAGTCGTTGGTAAAGTTGGCGGTTTCGTAGTGAATGCCGCGATCACTTATGTCCTTTCCTTCTTCATCACCTCTGAATCGGAAGGTGCCAAACGAAGGATGATCAATATTTCTATTCCAGGTTATGAAAAGGATTTTCAACGACTTGGGCTGGAAGTTGGCAAAATCTTCAACTCATTCATTCGTGGTGAGTTCACTGTTGTAACAATCGCTATTATTGTTTATTCGATTTTCCTGGGCTTTATGGGTCTGCCCTATTTCTTCGTTTTGGCGCTGATAGCCGGGTTTGGGCGTTTTATTCCCTACCTGGGTGCGGCGATTGGCTGGATTTCCTTCTTTATCGGAGCATTGCTTCAGGAACCAACACCGTTTGGACTGACAAAATTTATTTATGCCCTGTTAATCGTAGGCGTCTCGGTTGTGATTGATACCATTTTCGACCAGGTGCTGATGCCAAAAGTAATGGGAAATTCTCTGGAAGTGCATCCGGCTGGGATCATGATCTCTGCCCTGGTGGGAGCTCAACTGATGGGCGTCTTGGGTATTATATTGGC
>DHUW01000006.1:6283-6742 GCA_002409365.1 Anaerolineaceae bacterium UBA5224
CCAATGAGACAGTTTTGATAAAAGGATTGCGCAAAATTTGGGAGAAGATATCTTCTTTTCTGGAGAAACCCTGGTGCAAGGTCAAAGAATGGTTTCAGGAACTGTTTCAAAACTTAAAGAAAAGGACAAGAAAAGACCAAAGATAATTTTCCTCGTATGCTTGCTTGCGCTGCAGGCAGGGACGTGAGATAATCTTGCAATAAAACGGAGGTAAAAATGACTGAAAACGAACCTATGACTACTACAATCGCAGAAACCGAGAACTACCTGGCTTGGAAAGCAGAAGAACCGGATGGCGAGACCACCTATCATCTGGAACTCAACAATGTCACCCTGCACTTCTTCAAAGAAGAGTGGCAGGAGTTCCTGAAGTTGACCGAGATCATCGTCGACGAAGAACTTTAACCTATAACAGATTTATTATTGACAATAAAGCCTGCATTTTGCAGGCTTTTTGTT
>DHUW01000086.1:0-2579 GCA_002409365.1 Anaerolineaceae bacterium UBA5224
CATATTGTGAAAAAGTACACATCCTCCAGTTTTCTATCCTTAAAATCGCTCTTATTGCGGTATACTAATCAATTGGTAATCAAACAATACACTACCGGAGGAAAAAAGTGGATCCTATTATTAATGCTGTTCTAAAACCAAAGAGCATCGCAGTCATCGGCGCGTCGACCAACCCCGAAAAAATCGGATATAAAGTAGTTCAGAACCTGAAAGACTGCGGTTACCAGAACCCTGTCTACCCTATCAATCCTGACGCCGAAGAAATTCTCGGTTACAAGTGCTACGCCAACATCAAGGATGTCCCTTATGTGGTGGATATGGCTGTCATCACAGTTCCCGCGCGTTTTGTAGCAACCGTCACCCGCGATGCAGGTGAAAAAGGCGTGAAGGGTGTCAGCATTATTACCTCCGGTTTCAGCGAAGTCGGCGACCACGCTCTCGAAGACGAAATCGTTTCTATCGCTCGTGAATACGGCATGCGCATCATTGGTCCGAACATCATCGGTGTTCTCTCCAACAGTGACAAGATGAACGCTTCGTTCTATAACTATTTGCCATTTGATGGCAAGGCTGCCCTGGTCTCTCAAAGCGGCGCCCTGCTGATCGCCATGGCTGCTGCCACCTATACCCGCCGTGTCGGTTTTGATAAGATGATCTCCATCGGCAACCAGGCTGACCTCGATTTTGCTGATCTCATCACTTACCTGAACGAAGACGAAAACACTTCCTGTATTACTCTTTACATCGAAGGCATCAAAGACGGACCCAAGTTCATGGATGCTGCCCGCAAATGCACCAAGCCGATCATCGCCCTCAAAGCTGGCAATTCTGCCCACGGCGCGGCTGCCGCTGCCTCGCACACCGGTTCGCTGGCTGGCAGCGCCAAGGTCTACCAGGCTGCATTTGAACAGTCTGGCGTTGCCCAGGCTGAGGACTTGAACGACATGTTTGATACCACCCTGGCGCTCTCACTGCAGCCTGTCATGAAAGGTGATAACCTCCTGATCGTCACCAATGGCGGTGGTGTTGGCGTTTTGGCAACTGATGCAGCTGAAAAATACGGCTTGCCCCTCAAGTTCGCCCCTGAAGATGTTCAGGTTGAACTGCGCAAGCACATGCCCTCCTTCGGTTCCGCCAAGAACCCGGTAGATATCACCGGCGGGGCTGGTTTGGAAGGTTATTATGAAGGCGTCAAATATTCCTATGCACACCCCTGGGTGGATGGCATGGTTGTGCTCTATTGTGAAACCTCCGTCACTGAACCGCAGGAAATTGCAGAAGCCATTTACAACGCTCAAAAAGAATCCGGTGTAACCGGCAAACCCTTCGCAGTCTCCTTTATCGGCGGCGAACGCTGTGAAAAAGCGACCGAGTGGCTGATCGAACACGGCATTCCAACTTACAATGCCCCCGACCTGGCAGTTAAAGCCCTGGCATCCCTGCGTAAACAAGACGAATTGCTGCAGACTGCTCACAACGGCATGTACAAACCCAGCGATGTGGATAGTGCAAAAGCCCGCGAGATCATCGCCGGTGCCCGTGCCAAGGGTCGCGACGCTTTGACCGAAGTTGAAGCCAAGAACGTCTTCAAAGCCTATGGTCTGCCCGTCACCCCCACCGCTCTGGCGCACAATGTTGAAGAAGCTATCCAGATGGCAGAAGAAATCGGCTTCCCGGTCGTAATGAAGATCGTCTCTCCTGACATTCTGCACAAATCAGATGCCGGCGCAGTCAAGGTCAACATCAAGAATGAACAGGGCGTGCGCGATGCCTGGAAGACCATTATGGACAACTCCCTTGCCTACAAAGCCGACGCTGAGATCGATGGTCTGGCAGTGCAGGAAATGGCTCCCTGGGCGACTGAGGTGATCGTCGGCTCAGTCAATGATGCCACCTTTGGTCCCACCCTGATGTTTGGTTTGGGCGGTATCTTTGTTGAGGTCATGAAAGATGTCACCTTCAAGGTAGCTCCGATCAACGAAGCCACTGCCTTGGAGATGCAATCCGAGATCAAGAGCGCCAAGATTTTGGCAGGCACCCGCGGTGAAGCCCCACGTGACCAGAAAGCCCTGGCAAATGTTTTGGCACATTACTCTTACATGGTCTACGACCTGAAAGACGAAATCGCCGAATCGGATGCCAACCCTGTGATTGTTTACGAAGAAGGTCAGGGAGCAGCGGTTGTCGATGCCCGCATCATTCTGACCAAAAAGTAAACCTTTAACACAGCTGTATAATAAAAACCACTGTTGGTAAAATCAACAGTGGTTTTTTTGACCTGGAAAGGAACAGAATTGAGAACGATGAAGAAAAACTTTTTGATTGATATGGACGGTGTTTTAGTGCATGGTTCTAAAATGGTTCCGGGAGCCGACAAATTTATCCAGAGTCTTGTGGATGATGACCGCAAATTTGCGATTTTAACGAACAATTCCAAGTATACTGCCCGAGACCTGGCACACCGCCTCGAGCAAGCTGGCATCGATATCGATGAGGGAAAACTCTTCACCTCGGCGATGGCAACTGCAGAATTTTTAGCAAATCAAAAGCCTAATGGAAAAGCTTTTGTGATGGGTGAA
>DHUW01000086.1:2798-4367 GCA_002409365.1 Anaerolineaceae bacterium UBA5224
GATCCTGATTTTGTCGTGTTGGGCGAAATGTCGTCTTACAGCATTGACCAGATCACCAGGGCTGTCCGATTGATCGAAGAAGGAGCCCGTTTTATCGCCACGAATCCTGACCCCAACGGGCCATCAGAGAATGGTATGGTGCCGGCAACAGGTGCAATGGCGGCGCTGATTGAAAAAGCAACAGGCAAAGCACCATTCTTTGTCGGCAAACCAAACCCACTGATGATGCGTACCGCTCTGAACCACTACGACATGCACTCCGAAGACACTTTTATGATCGGTGATCGTATGGACACCGATGTTCTCTCCGGAATTTCCGGTGGAATGGAGACGATTTTGGTGCTGTCTGGAATGACCAAACCAGAAGATATCGATAAATATCCTTTTCACCCCAAGTATGTGTTCGACTCGGTAGCAGATATTGACGTCAAGCAATTTGATTAACCGATGAAATTTACACGCCGCGATTTTCTCAAATTCAGCCTGCTGGGACTTGGCGCATCAGCCTTCAAAAGTCAGGATGCCGAGGCTGAGTCTGTGATCCACCCGAGATTGATGTTGGTGGGCGAGAAAAACGGCGTCAGTATCTACAGCGAGCCTGATGAATCCAGCCAGATCCTTTACCAACGACAATATAACGATATCATCAATGTTTATGAAGAAGTGATTGGACCGAACGGTCCTGCCTGGAACCCAATTTGGTATCGATGTTGGGGAGGGTATGTTTTCAGCGGATTACTGTATGAAGTGCGTTATGAATACCAGCCACTTTCAAAACCGAACCGCTGGAGCGGTCAGCTGGCTGAGATCACAGTACCCTACACGCGGTCCATGTACTATAGTTTTGACGGCGGTTGGGAACCGTTATGGATGTATTACTATCTATCAACCCATTGGGTCACAGATGTCATCGAAGGTCCGGACAAGCGCCCATGGTACCGTGTCGAGGACGAGTTGGGGCGCACCAGGACAGCCATACCCTACGAACATGCCCGCTTGATTCCCGACGAAGAATTTGAACCTCTTAGTCCGGAAGTTCCTTTTGCTGAAAAACGAATCGACGTATCCATTCCCTTACAGCGACTACAGGCTTTTGAAGGCGACACGATGGTCTTTGAATCCAAAGTCTCAACCGGCTTCCCCACAGGTGAAGGAAAATATGCCATCAAGACTAAAATGCCTTCCAAACATATGGGCAATGCGGTTTTGACCAGCAACATCAAAGAAAGGATCTGGATGGGGGTGCCCTGGACTTGCTTTTTTGAAATGAGCATAGGCTTGGCAACGCATGGCACCTTCTGGCACACCAATTTCGGTACGCCCATGAGCGCTGGCTGCATCAATTTATCTCCAGAAAACGCGAAATGGATTTACCGCTGGACGACGCCCGTCGCCAAAGCTGAAGAATGGTATAAACACGGCTGGGGAACAATTATCAACGTACACAAATAATCAAACAAATTCCTGAAAAGCCTGATTGCCGAGCATAATACCCCGGTGAGTCAAAACCAGGTGTTCCCCATCTTGCTGAGTTTGCCATTCTGCTAACCCGGATTTCACAATTCGGTT
>DHUW01000086.1:4707-21062 GCA_002409365.1 Anaerolineaceae bacterium UBA5224
ATGGTGAGCCTGATCTATTGCAGAAATATATTCAGGGATGGTGGGTACGTTTCGAACCCGAAAATTGCCAACTTTCCCGTGTGCACCGGCCCCAAGCCCATAATAATCCTGGTTTTTCCAATAGACTTTGTTGTGCAGTGATTCGTTCGCTTCACCCAACGCCCAACTGGAAATTTCGTATTGCTCAAAACCTTGCTTGGGTAGGTAATCGATAGCCAACTCGAACATGTCTGCTGCCAGATCATCATCCGGAAGGACTAACTCACCACAAGCAACTTTTTTCTCAAAAGGTGTCCCTGGTTCGATTATCAATGAATAGAGGGAAAAATGTTGAACACCGCTTGCCAGAGCCTGATCAAGATTTTGCTGCCAATTTGTCAGTGTCTGTCCAGGCAGTCCGAAAATCAGATCGAGGCTGATGTTGCTGAACCCAGCTTGCTGGGCTGAATGGATGCCTTTGTTAGCTTGTTTTGCAGAATGGATGCGACCTAAAATGTTCAGGTCCAAATCGGAAAAAGATTGTATTCCCAGACTGAGTCGGTTGACCCCCACCTCGCGCAAAGCTTTCAAAGATTCCAAACTGATTGTACCTGGGTTGGCTTCCATCGTGATTTCAGCATTTGTGTTTATCCCAATCAGATCATCGAGTGTTTCAAGCACCTCGCTGACCTGGGCTGTCTTTAATAACGAGGGCGTACCACCACCAAAGTAGACGGAATCGGCTGGTTCTGCACCAGGCAATACCAGGCGCATCTCTTTTTTCAAGGAATCCAGGTAAGCTGGGATAAAATGTGCCATGCCAGCATACGTGATAAAATCACAATATTGACATCTTTGAACACAAAATGGAAAGTGAACATAAACTGCTGTCATCGTTTGAATTTTACCAAGACGCAGCAGGTATAGTTAGTTATGAGTAAACCGATGAAAATTGAACAACCCAAACCGTTGGGGAGTAAAACCCGAAATTGCCCCGTATGTGGAACCAAACTTTCAGAAAACGCCCGTCGATGTCTCGTTTGCGGCACAGACCTTACGATCTCGAACGAACCATCAACCCCCAAGGCTAAGAAAACCAGCGATAAGATCGATTCAAAGCGCATTCCGGAAGTCAAACTCAATCTGATTGCCCTGATAGCGATTATCGTCGTTATCCTGGTTTTGATCGCTCTGTTGGTGTATTTCATCGCAATTGGTGGGAAGGCTCCCACAGAAGATGCAACAAATCCGGATGCAACGGTAACTATCACACCCACCTTAACAGCTACCCTCAGCAACACTGCCACAATGACGCCTTTGCCGACCTGGACGCCTTTGCCCCCGATCGAATATACCGTCAAGGATAACGAAACCTGCCTGGATATTGCTCTGCAATTTAATACGTCAGTTCAGAGCATCATTTTGGCTAACAACCTCAACACAAGCTGCTTGATCAGCCCCGGAATCGTTCTGCAGGTCCCACAACCTACCCTGACCCCTTCCCCGGTTCCTACAGCAACCCCTGAAGCAGTTGTCGCAGATGTGGAAATGTGCACCCAAACCGATACGATCATCGTTGAAGCCAATATGACCCTGAGCTCGATCGCAGCAAACTACAACGTATCCATGTCAGATATTCGTATTTACAACAACCTGCCGAACGACGTCGTCAGGCAGGGCGATCGCCTGACTATCCCCTTGTGCGACAGACTGCCAACTGCCGGGCCGACCTTGACGCCCACGCCTCTGCCGCCATACCCCGCGCCAAACCCGCTGCTGCCGCGATCGGGTGCTGCTTTTGCGGCGACCGATGAAGCGGTCACGCTGCAATGGGCTTCGGTTGCGTCACTATTTCCAGGTGAAGTGTACCGGGTAGTGGTGCAGGATTTGACGTCGGTCGACGAAAAGATCCTGGTCGATTACGTAAGCGATACCAAATACATCCTCCCGGCCAGTTTCAGACCAGTGGACACAACCGCACATATTATCCAGTGGAGTGTCTCGGTAGCACGACAGATCAACTCAGACCCCAATAATCCAATTTATGAAGAAGCCGGAGCGATAAGCGCTTTTAGAGTATTCAGTTGGGTGGGCAGCGGCATCGCCCCTACTGCGACTCCGTAGTTGACATTTTGATATACCAAAAGCGGGCTTTTGCCCGCTTTTTTTTGCTAAAATTATTTTACGCGGTTGCCAAAAACCTCGTCACCGATATTGCAGCGGCGGCACCCATACCTGCCGAGGTGACTACCTGGCGATAGAGTGGGTCGGCAATTTCACCTGCGGCGAATACACCTTTGACACTTGTTTCCATATGTTCATCAATCTCAATCGTGCCATGTTCGGTCAGCTTTAATTGCCCTTGGAGCAAACTGGTATTGGGAATATGACCTATCAGCACGAAAAGCCCATCTGTTGGGATCGTTTCCTGCATACCAGTCTTTAAATTTTCTATTCTCAAATGTGTGGCCGTCTCTCCTCCGATCACTTCTTTGACCACGGTATCCCATAAAAAGTGGATTTTTGGATTATTACGAGCACGGTTTTCGAGAATTGCCCCGGCTCTGAGTTGATCCCGGCGATGAATGATAGTAATACTACGCGCATAGCGGGTCAAAAACAGCGCTTCTTCGAGTGCAGAATCTCCTCCACCAACAATGTGGATATCCTTTTCTTTATAAAAGGCTCCATCGCAGGTTGCACAATAGGAAACACCTCTTCCTGTAAACTCCCGTTCACCAGGCACACCTAATTTTCGGGTATCTGCTCCCATCGATAGGACCAGGCTGTCAGCAGTGTAAGTGCCTGAACCAAGGCAGACTTTGAACGGTCGCTGTTGGAGATCAACGCACTGAACTATGTCATAAATGACCTCTGCACCAAAGCGTTTTGCTTGCTCATCAAGACGTTGTCCAAAATCATTTCCACCTACTCCCTCGGGGAATCCGGGGTAATTTTCGATACAATGCGTTTGTGAGGCCTGTCCATAAAGTGTCATCCCAGTAACAAGCAATGGCTTCAGATCAGCGCGCGCAGTATAGAGTGCGGCGGTAAAACCTGCCGGACCTCCGCCTAAGATCATGACCTGCCGGTGTTCAACGATTTCCATAGTTACGCTTCCTGTCTATTAATTCAAACTTATACATTGATTATACGTGATATGTATATCTTTTTTCGAACAAATGTACTGTATTAAATAGGCTTATCTTCGGTAATCTTAACATAGAAAATGGGTAAATCGCATATAATCAACAGATATTTACGAGATAAAGGAAAACTATGAGCAACCCTGATAAAGCCATCAATTATTTCCATATCAATCAAAAGCAATTGACTGAAGCATATTTAAACCTATTGCGCATTCCTTCCATTTCGACCAATCCGGATCATAAGGCTGACATGGTGAAGGCAGCCGAATATCTCTCCAAAACCCTGGCAGAGCTCGGATTTGAGCGGGTTGAAATTTTCCAAACCAAGATGCACCCGATATTGTTTGCTGAGAAGAGATCATCGAATCCGGAAGCAAAAACTCTCCTGATTTATGGGCATTATGACGTTCAACCGGTTGATCCACTGGATGAGTGGAAAAGCGATCCATTCCAGCCAGAGTTCCGTGGAGAAAATGTTTATGCCCGCGGCGCGTCAGATATGAAGGGACAGGTCATGGCTAGCATCCTGGCTCTTGAGAGCGTGGTAAAGACTTCGGAACTGCCAATAAATATCAAATACCTGCTCGAAGGCGAGGAGGAAATCGGTTCGCCCTCATTGGATAAGTTTATTATTGACAATGCTGATATGCTAAGCTGCGACATGATCCTCAATCCGGATGCTGGTATGGTCGGTATGAACCAGCCTACCCTTGTTTATGGACTGAGGGGGATGACCTATTTTGAAGTGCGAGTCGACGGCCCCAAGGCGGACTTACATTCGGGTCTGTGGGGCGGAAACGTTGCCAACCCGGCTACCGTCCTTTCTGAAATCATCGCCAAGCTTCATAACCCGGATGGCTCCGTTGCTATTCCTGGATTTTATGACCGCGTCGTTCCTCTCACCGATGATGAACGAAAACAAATTGCCGCCAATAAAACCAGCGACCAGGCTTTCCTGGATATCACTGGTTCTCCTGCCCTCTATGGCGAAGAAGATTACACGCCTCTGGAACGCCAGGGAGCGCGACCTACACTGGACGTGAATGGTTTCTATTCAGGATTTATAGGCGATGGCGCAAAAACCATCATCCCAGCTTATGCCAAAGCAAAAATTTCCTGCCGCCTTGTACCTGACCAGGATCCCATGGAAATTTACAACCTAGCGAAGAACTACATTCTCTCGATAGCTCCAGATACTGTACGCACCAAAATTTTCCTGCACAGTGCCGGACCGGCTTACCTTGCAAATGATGCCCCGGGAGCTGAAAACCTGGTGGAAGCTTTCCGTGAGGTCTGGAACGCCCCGGTTACCTTCAAACGCGAAGGCGGTAGCATTCCTGTAGCGACTGTGATGCTGCAAGAACTGGGTGTCAAATCGCTTCTGACTGGTTTTGGTTTGCCGGATGACGGCATCCATTCCCCCAACGAACATCAACATTACCCAACCTGGCTGAAGGGTATTGAAGCATTGATTCGTTTCTATCTCAGTTTTGGCGAAGAGTAAATATGCCAACTGACAAGACTTTACGTCTGCCATCTTATGGCGGTCAGGCTGTGATGGAAGGGGTGCTCATGCGGGGCCGGCGAAATGTCGCCATGGCAGTCAGGGCATCTTCTGGTGAGATTGAAACTTACGAAGAGAAACTCCCCAGCCTTTATCAATCCAGGTGGATGAAAATTCCATTTATCCGCGGTGTCATCAGTCTGTGGGATTCGCTCAATCTGGGCACCCGTTTTTTGATGAAATCAGCCAACATGGCATCCGGGGAAGAGGAACAGATTGGAGGGGCAGCACTGGCAGGAACAGTGGCAATGTCGTTACTATTGGGTGTCGGAATTTTCTTTTTACTTCCGGCATTTCTGGCAGGATTGACAGAAAAATACCTGAGCATCTCTTCATGGTGGAGCAACCTGCTGGAAGGAGTCTTTCGGCTGCTAATTTTGGTTATTTACCTGGTATTGATGGGGCGGGTTCCCGAGATTCAAAGGGTTTTTTCTTACCATGGCGCGGAGCACAAAACGATTAATGCTTTTGAATCAGGTGTTGAATTGACGCCAGAAGAAGTGGCAAAGCAAACCCTGGTACACCCACGCTGCGGCACATCATTCATTCTGACCCTGGTTTTGCTATCGGTATTGATTTTTTCACTGCTCGGTCCGCTTCCGATTCATTGGCGGTTGATCTCCCGGATTTTGATGCTGCCTTTGGTATCCGCCATCGCATATGAATATATACGTTTCGCTGCCAATTGGATGGACAAATCTATGTTGGTAAGGTGGCTTATCCAACCGAATCTTTGGTTACAAAAACTGACCACACGCGAACCTTCCAGGGATATGCTGGAAGTGTCAATTACAGCATTCAATCTGATGATTAAGGCTGAGAACAGCCCTTCAGAGGTATGAAAAACTGGAAGTGGCTTGTGGCTGGTGTTCTGCTCGGACTTCTTCTGAGCGGATTGATCAAGCTCGTGAGCATACCACAAAAAGCACAAAGTTTAACGCTTATAACCACTACCCCGGATTTGACTCTCGATGTCGATCCGACTCCCGGTCTGATCAAGGTGCATGTAGTCGGAGAAGTAAAAGCTCCAGGAGTCTATACTCTGCCTGTGAATTCAATTGTCCAGGATGCAATCGATGCTGCACAAGGACCAACCACCAAAGCCCGAGAAGATCTTCTGAACCTGGCAGCAGTTCTAAGCGACGGTCAGCGGCTGTACATACCATCTTCTGAATCGCAATCTACTCTAGAAAAAAGCCAGCGTAGCCAGGAGTTCACGCTCGACAGTCTCATCAATATCAACACTGCCAATCAACAGGAACTGGAAAGCCTTCCAGGGATTGGCAGCGTCAGGGCAGCAGCGATTATCGACTACCGCGCTCAAAACGGCTATTTTTTAGCAATCGAGGACCTTCTAAAAGTCGATGGAATCGGTGAAGCCACTTTTGAAAATTTAAAAGATTTGATCACGGTTTCTCCATAGATAGTAGAAATATTTACAACAGGTATAATAACGATATGGATTTTCATAAAAAACTACAAGATGATTTGGCGTCAGCCATGAAGGCAAAGAACGAAACCCAAAAATGGGTAATTCGGATGCTCAAATCTGCCATCCAACTGGCAGAAGTGAGCAAAGGTCAACCTTTGACTGAGGATGAGTTTTTGGCGACAGTTCAAAAGGAAATCAAAACTCGCAACGAAGCCCTGGCAGATGCAGAAAAGGCCAATCGGCAGGATCTGATTGATGCGGCTCATGCCCAAATTGAAGTACTTAAAACATACCTGCCTGCCCAATTAAGTGAGGCTGAACTGATTGAAATGGTCAGGCAGGCTATCAAGGAAGTCAACGCCACCTCTCCAAAAGATATGGGAATGGTAATGAAAACTTTACTGCCAAAATTGCAGGGTAGGGCGACCAACGCCGAAGCCAGCCGTAAAGTGAAGGATGAGCTGACTAAAGCCTGAGATATGACAAACCTGGTGTCAAACAAGCTAAAACGCCATACGACAGAGGATGCCGTCAAAGTCATCATTTTGGTCGCTTCCTGTGTTCTTGCCTTTGGTGCGCTGGTTTTACCTGATTTAATGAATCAACAGACCCAAATGGTAGCTGTCGGCCAAGTAGCCCCGCAGGAAATTCTGGCACCTTATTCAGTGACTTTTGAATCACGGGTTCTCACAGATGCAGCCCGTGAAAATGCGGCAGCTGCAGTCCAGCCTGTTTACTTACCTCCCGATCCTGATATTGCGCGAGCCCAGTTAGAAAAACTGGACAATGCATTAAATTTCATCACCACTGTAAAAAACGATAGTTTCTCCACACCTGCCCAAAAGGTGCAGGACATGAAATCCCTTAAAGACCTGCACTTCACAGATGCAGAATATATCAAATTGCTCGATCTGGAGGAACAAGAATGGCAGGCAATCAACGATGAAGCCAGTCGTGTGCTCGAAGTTGTGCTCCGGGAAAGTATACGCAATAGCCAGCTCGGAACAGTTAGAAGCAACCTGCCTGCTTCGATCGACTATTCATTTCCAAGCGACCAGGCTGACCTCATAATATCCATTGTCTCTCCTTTTATCGCACCCACAAGTCTTTTCAGTGAAGAACAGACTCAAACAGCCCGTGAACTTGCGCGCGAAGATGTTAATCCGATCATCCGCCAGATCATGGCAGGGGAAGTGCTGGTCAGGCGCGGTGAAATTGTCTCTGCCGGCGACCTCGAAGCATTGACTGCATTTGGTTTAGTTGAGCCTACCGATAAGGTCACTTTATTGTTCAGCAACGGTGCTATCGTGATCGTAGCTGGGTTAATAACATACATGTATTTTCGTAGGAACAAGAAAGGATCTTTCAATCAAACTAAGTCGATCCTTTTGATCGCCTTTTTCTTCCTGCTCTTTTTGTACCTGATGAAGTTCCTGGTAATGGATAGGACAATTTTGCCCTATTTGTTCTCGGTCGCCGCTTTTGGTCTGACCCTAGCGATTGTTTTCAACCTTGAATTTGGTATTTTTTCTACGCTGCTGTTGGTATCACTGACTGTATTCGGTCACGCACGCAGCGCCGAGTTGGCTTTTTATTACCTGTTTCCAACCATCGCCGGTATGCTTGTACTCGGTAAGGGTCGTCGCGTCAGTGCTTTCTTTTTAACAAGTGTAGTCATCGGGATCCTGTCTGCAGCGGTAATTGTTGCTTTTCGTCTAGGTGATGGGACCGATTGGATCGGGTTAACCACGCTGATCGGTGCAGGGCTTTTCAATGGCGTCGTCTCGGGAACGTTTGCTCTGTTACTTCAGAATATCTTCGCTTTTGTTCTGGATGTGCCAACTGCACTGCAGCTGATGGACATCTCCCGCCCGGATCATCCATTGCTACAATACATTCTCACCAATGCGCCGGGAACTTATCAGCATTCCCTGCAAGTGTCCAATTTGGCCGAACAAGCCGCCGATGCGATCGGCGCGGACAGGCTGCTGGTGCGGGTAGGTGCTCTCTATCACGATGCAGGTAAAGCGGAAAACCCGAACTTCTTCATTGAGAATCAGGTGCGAGACAAAATAAATGCCCACGATAGTGATGATCCGACTGTCGCAGCTGCAACCATCATAAGACATGTAAACGACGGGGTTGCCCTGGCGAAAAAGTATCGTTTACCCTCCCGTATCATCGACTTCATGCGTGAGCATCATGGTTCAAATATCACCCGCTATCAATACAACCAGGCGCTTAAACTGGCTGAAGATGAAGATGATGTGGATATCAATGGTTTTGTTTATCCCGGTCCTTCTCCCCGTTCCAAGGAGACTGCGTTACTTATGTTGGCTGATGGAACAGAAGCCCGGGCGCGGGCAAACACCCCGCACAGTGATGAAGAAATCAAGGGAGTAATTGATAGTGTTTTTGAAGTTGTCCAGGGCACTGGTCAGTTGGACAATACCGACCTGACACTCAAAGACTTGCAGACAATCAAGCGATCTTTCTTTAACACGTTGAAGCAATCCTATCATCCTCGTATCAAATATCCTGAAGCTCCAAAAAAGGTGCAAACTAACGCCTCAACTGAAGCCCATCAATCATCATCTATGTCCTCCTGAACACTCGACGAGGTTATCACCCATGTTAAACCTGATTCTTCCAAAATCTTACGCCAAGGAAATTAACCAAAATCGACTGGCAACCACCTTCAAGGAAGGTGTCAAAGTATTGGGGTTGAAAAAAAACAGCTCACTCACGTTAAGGGTCACCAACAACCGCCTGATCCGCCAATTTAACAATGCCTGGCGGGGAGAAAACTCGCCTACAGATGTTTTGTCTTTTGAAAATGCATTTACCGACCCGGAGACCGGGGAGGAATACCTTGGCGATCTCGTCATTTCGTTCGAAAAAGCTCGCCAACAAGCCCGAGCAGGCGGTCATGCTATCCAGGCAGAGATCGAAATGCTCTTTGTGCATGGATTGCTTCACTTGGCTGGATATGATCATGCTGAAAAACAGGATTGGGCAGAGATGACCAAAATGCAGGACCAGATCCTAAAGAATATTGGTAACCCCCTTGAAGGCGGGATTCAGTATAACGAGTAGATTAAAAGAATCAATTTCTATATATCAGCTCTGCACCCCTGACCTTATTTCATCTTTCCTCATAATCTCTTCCATTGATTTCGTTTCACTTATTGTGGCAACTCTCTGGTACAATCCCTCCATGTAAACCATCGCTCAGAGCTTCCAGATTTGAGCTATGAATTTGTGTGTTAAGACGAAAAAAAAAGGAGAGAGTAAATTAATATGCATAAAGATTTTCTGGACATCATTGACTACACCCCCACAGAATTGCAAGAACTGATTGATCTCGCCGTCCATCTCAAAAAAGAGTATTTTGCTGGAGGCAATGATCCCGTCCTCAAGGGCAAAGCGCTCGCCATGATTTTCCAAAAGCCATCATTACGAACCCGTGTCAGCTTTGAAATGGGTATGCAACATCTGGGTGGGCATGCACTCTATCTTTCCCCCAACGAAATCGGATTGGGAAAGCGCGAGTCCGTTGCCGATGTCGCCCGTGTATTGAACGGAATGGTTCAGGGTATCATGGCCCGGGTTTTTGAACACGAACATGTTCTGGAACTTGCCCGCTGGACGACAATCCCAGTAATCAACGGTCTCAGTGATTACAGCCATCCCTGCCAGGCACTTGCTGACATACTCACCATTTATGAAGAGTTCGGTCAGATCAAGGATGTCAATATCACCTACGTTGGTGATGGCAACAATGTCGCCGTTTCATTGATGCAGATCGCTGCCAAACTGGGTGCGAATTTCACCATCGCCAACCCGGAGGGTTACGATATGCCTGTTTCTGCAATCGAAACCATCAAACCCTATGCTGAAGCCAGCGGCAGCAAACTGACCTTCCTGAACGATCCGCACGAAGCTGTTAAAAATGCAAAAGTCATTTACACTGACACCTGGACCAGCATGGGTCAGGAAGAAGAAGCAGCTAGGCGTGAGAAAGTTTTCCCGCCCTACCAGGTCAATGCAGCTCTCGTCGCTGAAGCTGATCCGGATGCCATTGTCTTGCATTGTTTACCCGCTCATCGTGGGCAGGAAATCACCGATGAAGTTGCCGATGGATCTCATTCCAGGCTCTTCCCCGAAGCACACAACCGACTACACGCACAAAAAGCAGTCTTATACAAACTATTAGGAGGCAAATAACAACTATGAATACACAGGAATATATCGAGTTAGAATCAAAATACGGAGCGCACAACTACAAGCCCCTCGACGTAGTACTATGTGAAGGTAAAGGTGCCTGGGTTACAGATGTGGATGGTAAACGTTACCTGGATTGCCTGAGCGCATACTCAGCTGTCAACCAGGGTCATTGCCACCCTCATATTGTCAAGGCAAGCGTTGATCAGGCTCAAAAAATTGCCCTGACCTCCCGCGCCTTCCGCAACGATAAGCTGCCTCTCTTCTATAAAAAATTAGCAGACGTTACTGGTTACGAAATGGTTTTGCCGATGAACACCGGTGCCGAAGCTGTAGAATCAGCCATTAAAGTCGCCCGCAAATGGGCATATACGGTCAAACATGTACCGATGTATCAAGCTGAAATTATTGTTGCTGAAGGGAACTTCCACGGTCGCACAACTACGATCGTTTCTTTCTCGACTGAGCCCTTCTACAAGGAAATGTTTGGTCCCTTCACACCTGGCTTCAAAGCTGTTCCTTTTGGCGATGCTGAAGCGGTCAAAGCTGCCATCACTCCCAACACGGCAGCAGTCATGCTGGAACCGATCCAGGGTGAAAACGGCGTCATCATTCCTCCCGATGGATATTTGAAAGAAGTTGCTGATTACTGTAAAGAACACAATGTCCTCTTTATTGCTGACGAAATCCAGACCGGTCTCTGCCGTACTGGAAAGTGGTTTGCCTCCCAATATGAAGGTGTCCGCCCGGACATTACCGTCATCGGGAAAGCCCTCTCCGGTGGTATGTACCCGATTTCAGCTGTTCTGGCTGACGAGAGTATCCTGGGTCTCTTCAAGCCAGGCGAGCATGGCTCAACCTTCGGTGGCAGCCCCATGGCAGCAGCGATCGGAGTTGCAGCCCTGGAAGTTCTGGAAGAGGAACACCTGGCTGAACGTGCTGCAGAACTTGGTGAATATTTCATGGCAGAATTGCGCAAGATCGATTCCAAGGCTGTCAAGGAAGTGCGCGGTCGCGGTATGCTGATCGGTGTTGAGCTCTACCCAGAAGCCGGTGGTGCCCGTCGTTATTGCGAAATGCTCCAGGCTGAAGGAATTTTAGCAAAAGAAACTCACGACAATGTGATCCGTTTCGCCCCACCATTGGTAATTGAACAAGCTGACCTTGATTGGGCATTAACAAAAATCGCTGATGTCTTGACCAGATAAAGTTAGGTGAAATTATGACCAGGTTTGCCAAGATTGTTGCTACGCTCGGTCCCGCCAGTTCTGATGAAAAAACGCTTACAGAAATGGTGCAAGCCGGACTTGACGTCGCTCGTTTGAACTTCTCCCATGGTGATCATGCCAGCCATGCCGCCATGGTTGCGCTGATCCGCCAGGTTTCAGACAAACTTGGCAAACCTGTCACAATATTAATGGATCTTCAAGGTCCCAAATTACGGGTCGGTGACCTGGGTAAAGATGGATTGACCCTCAAATCTGGGCAGGAAGTCGCACTTAGTTCCTTTACAGACCCGGAAGACCTGCCAGATGGCATCACCTTCATCCCTTTTGACGTACCCAAACTTCATGAGGCTCTCAAACCTGGCAATCACATATTGCTGGATGACGGACAACTCGAGTTTGAAGTGACCCGCATGGATGGCAAGAATATTTTTGCCAAAGTCTTATTGGGTGGCAAGTTGAAATCTCATAAGGGTGTGAACCTTCCTGGCTCCAACCTTGATATACCCATCCTGACCGAGAAAGATCTGGAAGATCTGGAATTCGGTTTAAGACTGGGCATTGATCTGGTAGCAGTCTCATTCGTGAAAACTGCCGAGGATATTCTGATGGTCAAAAAGACGATCCGCTCTATGGCAAAAAGTGATTGGCTGCCACCGGTCGTCGCCAAACTGGAACGTCCTGAAGCGATACAAAACCTGGATTCGATCATCAAAGTCACCGATGGTGTTATGGTTGCACGCGGAGATCTGGGCGTCGAAATGTCACCTGCAATTGTTCCTTCTGTACAGAAGTCAATTATCAAGACTGCCAATTTGAATGGGAAATTTGTGATCACCGCCACGCAGATGCTGGAATCCATGATCAATAACCCCCGCCCTACCCGTGCTGAAGCAGCAGACGTTGCCAACGCAATTTTTGATGGTACTGATGCAGTCATGCTCTCTGCAGAATCCGCAGCCGGCAAATACCCGGTACAGTCTGTCAAAATGATGGACACCATCATACGACAGTCTGAATTGCACCTGGACGAATGGGGACACATTGACGCTCTTGACTGCCAGGTTTACAACGACGATGTCGTAACCATATCGAGAGCCACCAAGGTGATGGTCGAAGATCAGGATGTTAAAGCGATCATCGTCTTTACGATGTCAGGAATGTCTGCACTCTGGATGAGTAAAGCAAAACCAACCGTTCCGATCTACGCATTCACCCCAAAGCTCACTTCATATCGCTGGTTGGGTATTTGTAGAGGCGTTATCCCTTTGCGCGTTCCGCATGCTGATACACTCGAGACGATGATTACTCATGTTGAAACTGCCATCTCTGCTGCCACCGATTTGAGCAAAGGCGATAAAGTGGTCGTCGTCAGCGGCTTCCCGGTCGGCGCTTTCTCCACTCCGAACCTGGCATTGTTGTATACCATCAGGGGATAAGTTCTTCCGATAGATGCTTATATAGAAGCAGGTCACAAACCTGTGAAAAGAAAATCAGGCAAACAAAAAGGACGGGTTTTGAACCCGCCCTTAGCTTTTCCTTACGTCATCGTAGGGTTAATACAACGATCTGTTGATCTCAACCAGCATGTTTTGAGTTGGGCGCAAACGATCATTTCCAATTCGATTCAGTGGCTCGTTTGGCAGATCATACAACTCCTGGATTGTGGCAGTTGCTTCTGAAAAATAGATCAATCCCGTAGCAAAGTACTTATTCTTATAAGATTCAGTTAGCAGGTCCAAGGCGGCATTTCGGTCAGTTGGGTCATAATCCCTGTCGATTTTCCGCAAGAGCATGTAAGTACCATCTTCCATCTTGATTTCCCGATAAGTCCCCGGTTCAAAATTCGCCATATCGATTTCATCTTTATTGCTGATATGTTTAAAATCATGCAAAGGTGCTTCATTATCCCTGCCCCAGGTATAGGACTGCAAGGCATCATCCTTGTTGTTAAAAGTCACGCATGGACTTATCACATCGATGATCGCAATACCGCGCTGTGAAATGGCAGCCTTGATCAGTTCTTTCAGCTGTTTCGCATCACCCGAATAAGCCCTGGCAACGAATGTCGCTCCACTAATGAGTGCTTCCATGCACATATCAAGCGGAGGAAGCATATTCACACCCTGATGTTTCAATACCAAGCCCTGGTCAGTCGTAGCTGAAAATTGACCTTTGGTCAGGCCATAAACGCCATTGTTCTCGATAATATATGTCATGGGCACATTCCGGCGGATGACATGCTTAAAATGTCCCATACCAATGCTGGCTGTATCACCATCTCCTGAAAAACCGAGAATATGAATAGATGCATCCGCAAAACATGCTCCGGTTGCCAATGTTGGCATACGTCCATGCAAACCATTAAAACCAAACGAACGATTCAGGAAATAATTCGGACTCTTGCTCGAACATCCAATTCCGCTGATTTTGACAAAACGCTCTGGTGGAAGCCCCAACTCCCAGACCGCATTTTGCACTTGGGCTGCAATGGCGTTGTGTCCACAGCCTGGACACAAAGTTGAAGGAGCGCCTTTGTAGTCGCCCAGGGTTAAGCCACAGCGGTTGAGTTCAACAGTTCTTGCTTCAGTTTCCACGTTTGCCCTCCTTGCGTTCCTGGTTGATGATCCTTTCGACAGCCCATTCCGCTGTCATTGGCATACCACCAACATCAGATATCGAAATCAATTTTTGCGAGTATTCCGAAACTTCCAACTTCAAGATCTCACAAAGTTGGCCATCCCAATTCAGTTCCAGCACATAGTTTCGGGAATGGCTGGCGATAAATTCGCGAACTGCTGAGTCCGTAGGCAATGCACGAACGCGCATATAGTCAGATGAGATCCCCTTTTCAGCCAGGACATCCTGGGTCTCGCGAAGGGCATCATCTGTAGAACCCATGCCAATGATCCCAATTTCTACATCTTCCTCTTTCGAACGTCGGAAGATCGGTTCAGGAAGAAGCGGAATTGCGCCCCTCAATTTCTTTTCTATACGCAGAAGCATCTTAGCCCAATTTTCCGGGTCTTCATTATAACGACCATAATCATCATGCCCAGTCCCACGAGTAAAATAGGCGGCCTTAGGGCTCTGGTTGCCCATCACAGTACGATAAGGGATGCCATCGCCTTCGATGTCTTTATAGCGTCCCCAATCTTTGAATTGTTCGAGCTCATCTTCCCAAATGATGCGCCCACGATCAATTGGCTGATCCGGGTAAACAAATTTCTTGGTGATCCATTGGTTCATGCCAAGATCAAGATCACTGAGGACGAAGATAGGGGTTTGGAACCTTTCGGCCAGGTTCAGTGATCGCCAACCGAATTCAAAGCACTCAGTGACAGTGCCGGGAATGAGGATGATGTGGCTTGTATCACCGTGACCAAGGGAATAAATCATCGAAAGGTCGCCCTGGGCAGTACGGGTCGGCAAACCAGTGCTGGGACCAACCCGCTGAACATCCCAGATAACTACAGGGGTTTCTGTGAAATAAGCCAAACCGATATTTTCAGTCATCAGACTTAGTCCAGGACCCGAGGTGGCAGTCATCGAGCGCAAACCTCCCCAGCCAGCCCCAACAGCAGCGCCCATGGCAGCCAGTTCGTCTTCAACCTGCAAAATAACGCAAGTTTTCTTTCCAGTAATAGGGTCGAGACGAAGTTGATCAACCTGGTCGATCATTGCTTCTACCAGGCTTGTTGCAGGAGTAATGGGATACCAGGAACAAAATTCGACACCACCAAACAAAGATCCCAGACCTCCAGCGTTATTCCCATCCGTGAGAATGTAGTCAGTCAAAGGAGGTAGCCGCTTAACAAAAAAACGGTCTTTCTTTTCAAGGTTTTCAGAAGCGTAATCGAAACCAGCTTTCACCATCTGGAAGTTGGATTCTGCGATCGTTGGTTTTGAGGAGAAATGGCTGTAAATTGTTGAATTCAAGGCTTCAATTGGGATCCTTAAAACTTGTCCTACGATACCCACAAAGAGCATATTTTCCATGAAAGCCTGCAATTTACGGGGAGCATCAGCAGTTTTCATCAGGTTCTTGATTGGCATGGGATAGTAAATCAGGTCTTCTCGCGGTGTTTCGGGCATTTTGAGGTGGTCTGCATAGAAAACCACACCACCATTAGCCAGGTACTCCATATCTTTTTCGAAAGTGACCTGGTTCATTGCGACAACAATATCATCATGTAACTGACGGCCGGTATAACCTTTTTCTGATGACCTGATCACAAACCAAGTTGGTAATCCTTTGATGTTGGACGGGAAGATATTTTTACCCGATGTTGGGATGCCCATATGGAAAAGTGTACGGTATAAAATATTGTTTGCAGTCGCGCTGCCCGAACCATTGACCGTACAAGTGGTAATGCAAAACTCGTTAACGATCGGTCCATCCCCTTCGTAAGTAATTTTACTAGCCTCAATCATTAAAGATTTTCTCCTTTTTACTCAAATCTCTGTTTAAGCTCAGCTTTTTTTTGTACTTTTAAAATCTCGAAGTGAGTCATTAAGGCTTGATAACCCAGATCGTATTCCTTGATTGCAATCGCTTGCTGAATTTTACGATGATATGTCCAAATGTTCAGAAGATCAGTTTTGTCGGTTAAAACGCTTTTCCCGGACTCCTCGCTGATCTGCCAATACGATTCCAGAATGCTGATCAGAAAATTATTGTTAAGCGGCCGGTAAATAGCGAGATGAAATTCCTTGTGTTCTTCAACAGGAATTATTACTGGGTGACTGTCGATCTTCTTGAAAGCAGAATCGACGATCTC
>DHUW01000032.1:0-488 GCA_002409365.1 Anaerolineaceae bacterium UBA5224
TGGTTAACGATGCCCATTTGGAGGCGCAAAAAGTTGAGGTCGTACTTGCGGATGTCAGTATCGTCGATCAGCAATTCACCTTCCTGGAACTCATAAAAACGAGCCACCAGGCGGGCAATGGATGACTTGCCGGCACCAGTATGTCCAACTATGGCAATGTTTTCGCCTGGATTGATATGCATGTCAAAATCGGTCAAGACCGGTGCCCCGGTGGTGTAGCGGAAGCACAGGTGGTTGAAGTCGATTTTGCCCTTGGTATGATCAAGTTTGAGCGAATCGATCTGTTTAACGCTGTGTTCGCTATCGATCAATGCAAAAATTCTCTCCGCTGCTGATAAACCAGTCTGGACCTGGGTCCAGTAGGATGTGATGCTTAATATCGGCATCAGGAAACGGTCACTGGAAAGCAAAATCAGGTACCAGGCTCCCGCTGTGATGAGACCCTGCACCACCGAAAGTGCACCGTAATAAACCAGCAAGGCAACGGT
>DHUW01000032.1:705-1629 GCA_002409365.1 Anaerolineaceae bacterium UBA5224
TTGACCTTATAGGAAGTCTGGTTTGATTCCTGGAATTCTTTATAAATAGCTTCTTCCTGTCGGAAGTTTTTGGCAATGGAAATACCACTGACAGTTTCTTTGATGGTGGCATTAACGTTCGCCATTGCGCGCATGCCGCGGGTGGTGACCTTGCGGGCTAGCTTGCGGTAATTGGCTACAATCAACACCACGATCGGTATGAAAGCCATCAATACAGAAGCCAGACGCCATTCGGTCTGGTACAGGATGACCGCTGTGACAATTGATTGCAGGGAACTAGATAGTACGTCTGTCGTCAGTCTGATCAACATTGAAAAGTCTTCACTATCCGTCGTGATACGAGAAACGATACGCCCGGAGGAGAAATTATCATGGAATGAGAGATCCTGCCTGAGTGAAGCGGCGAATGCATCGACTGTCAGGTCGCGGATGACATAAGCAATGATCCTTGCCATGATCTTATGAAGGAAGAAGTAAGCGACGAACCCCAACACTTCGATAAAAATTACAGAGCCGACGAGGAGCAGGAATATATTAACCGATGAATTGGCTGAATTTGTATTGTCTAAAATTCTTGAAACCAGCACCGGCGGCAGAGCACCCGTGACTGCCTGGACGATCACGATCAGCAACGACGCAATCAACATCTTCTTGTAGGGTCTCGTGTAGACCCAAATTCGCTTTAGAAGCGCTTTGTTGCTGTAACTGCGATCGTAAGATTCGCCTGAAAGACCTTGATGAAAACCCATGCTACACCTCTCCAAAAATAGCCCGGTAGGCTTTTGAAGTCTTCATCAAGTCATCATGATTTCCAATGGCAGAGATGCGGCCTTTACGCATAACAATGATCAAATCCGCCCAACGGATCTGCGATAGTCGATGTGTGATGATAAAGGTGGTGCGACCAGTGGAGGCGGTTTTGAT
>DHUW01000032.1:1937-3318 GCA_002409365.1 Anaerolineaceae bacterium UBA5224
ATGATCGTATCGTAGCCATCTGGCATTTCATTGATGAAACCGTCTGCCTGAGCTTTTTGAGCAGCAACTCGGATCTCTTCCATGGTTGCATCGGGCTTTCCAAAGGCGATGTTTTCTGCCACGGTCTTGGAAAACAGGAAGATATCCTGTTCGATGATTGAAATCTGGCTGCGCAGGCTATCCAGTTTCCAATCACGCAGGTCAATATCATCGATCAGGACCTGTCCAACTTTCGGGTCATAGGTACGGTTGATGAGGCGGATGAGGCTGGTTTTGCCCGAGCCAGTTTGACCGACGATTGCGACAGTCTTGCCGGGATCAACGGTGAAATCCAAATCTTCAAGGGCATACTTGCCTTCTTCGTAAGCGAAGGAGACATTTTTAAATTCTACTTTTCCCTGGAT
The DNA here is from genome assembly GCA_002409365.1 of Anaerolineaceae bacterium UBA5224. Taxonomy (GTDB): domain Bacteria; phylum Chloroflexota; class Anaerolineae; order Anaerolineales; family Anaerolineaceae; genus Mesolinea. The sequence continues at coordinate 2,342 of DHUW01000032.1, forward strand.
CTCGCTCATATGACCATTCGTGTTTTCGTCCAGGTTATTCTCGGTGTTCATCACGTTCAGCAAACGTTTTGCGCCAGCCATACCGGAAGAGATCATCGAGTAGGAACGGATGGAGGAATTGGTGGGAAAGCCTAGCATCGAGAGCGCACTGAAATACGTTACTACTGACCCCAGCTCAATTTGACCCTGTCGAGCAAGGATCAGAGCGTGAAGCAACCCAAAACCCATCGCCAAAGCCAACAATAACAAAGGCAGGAAGCGGGCTTCAATATCCCCTTGTTTAATTGTTGCATCGCGGTAAGCCTGGGCATTATGGCGGAAAAGCGAAATTTCGCTTTCTTCCTGGGCAGCAGCTTTGACGGTCTCAATTCCATCAATGTCTTCTGCCAGCCGGCTGTTCATCGTCCCGAAGTTGTTGCGTACTTCAGTGGTTACTGGCTTTAGAATCTTGAGGAAATACCAGATTGAAAGAAAATAGGCAATGATAAAGATCACTGGAGTGGCTAGAAGAGCAGGGTGAATTGAAGCACCAATAGTAAGGGGGATAAACAGGAAGTTCAACGAACCAAAAACCATATTGATTCCTGGGCTAAAAATGTAATTGACCTCCCGGATGTCGTTGGTGGCTCTTGCCATCAGGTCACCGATCGACTGCAGACTGTGGAAGGTCATGCTCTTGCCGAGCAGGCTGATATAAAACTCCTCGCGAACATCTCGCTCAATCCTTTGAGCGGTGACTTCGAAACCAAAGTTGCGCATGAATTGCATGAAGCCACGGATGGTCTGAGTGATACCGATCAAGGCAGCGCTACGGAGGAAGAGATCTGTAGAAGGGTTGCCGGATATGAGGTTGGCAAAAACCCGACCAAATTCGATAGCTGGAATTCCCGCCAGGGCGGCATTACCGATTGCTCCGATTGATGCGATCAGGAAGATCAACCAATGATGAAGGGCATGACTCACGACCCACTTGAAAG
>DHUW01000032.1:3605-4224 GCA_002409365.1 Anaerolineaceae bacterium UBA5224
GTGAATCCTTGTCTTAAGGGATATTTGCGTTGTTTAGCTTGAAGATTCTTCACTTGGTTTAGAATGACAGAGACCATTTTTGTCATCCTGAGCTTTTGTTGCGAAGGATCTTTGTGTTCTGTCAATCTTCTCGGCTTGGTTCAGGAGGGGGGTCCAAGAATGACCGACCTCATTTCCTTGACGCATGGTTAGCGTGGGCTTATAATGTGATGGCTTGATTAATTCTATTAATCAGATAAATAAGATGAATCACTCTAACCTTACGCTTCTGTCTTACCTGGCATCGAATGCCAAAGAGGGGAAAAGTATTCCCAGTATTGCACAAATAAGTAGTGATCTCGGTCTCAGCATCTCTTCCGTACGCGAACAACTCGAAGTCGCCCGCCAATTGGAGCTGGTTGAAGTCAAAACCAAGACAGGCATCCAGACTGCCACATTTTCTGCTGCTCCTTCAATCTGCCTTGCGTTTCGCTATGGGCTCGAGCTGCAGCCTGAAATGATCTGGGACCTGCTTTCGGTCAGGCAGCATCTTGAATTATCTTACTGGCAGGAAGCTGTGGTTAATCTTACAAAAAAAGATGTCGATCATCTGGTAGAGATCGTCGATTCTGCTTTCAAG
>DHUW01000027.1:0-553 GCA_002409365.1 Anaerolineaceae bacterium UBA5224
GGAAGAACTTCAACCAATGCAAAGGAGGTATGCCGGCGATGGGCAGCGTCAAATGGCAAAAGCCTGACAAGCCTGTGAACGCCTTTTTCAGCCTTCAGGTAGCCATAAGCGAGGTCGCCTGTCACAGAAATCGTGACCGACTTGATGCCAGCCTCTTCACCAACTGTCCGGTCCAGGATCTCGGTTTTGTAGCCATGATTTTCTGCCCAGCGGAGATACATGCGCTCGAGCATTCCTGCCCAATCCTGTGAGTCGGTGCCACCCGCACCAGCGTGAACCGCCAAAATGGCGTTACCGTGGTCATATTTGCCGGAAAGCAGCAAGGTGATTTCTTTCTTCGAAACTACCTGTTCCAAATCGTCGAGTTGCTGTTCAATTTCTTCGGTCAGACTGCCATCATCAAGTTCCCAGAGTGCAGCCAGACCTTCAACCTGGGTCTTGAGCGATGTCCATTCTTCTATCTGGTCATCAAGGAAGGCGATGCGTTTCATGACCGACTGGGCGTTTGCAGGGTCATCCCAAAAGCCAGGTTCTTCGCTTTGTTTATGTAAGT
>DHUW01000027.1:817-2611 GCA_002409365.1 Anaerolineaceae bacterium UBA5224
GGTCGCTCAGTTCAGCCATGCTAATTTCCTTCGTTCCTGGTAAAGATGCTGTCAATAAATGATTTCTTATCAAATAATTGCAGATCTTCGATTTTTTCACCTAAACCCGCGTAGATCACAGGGATACCCAGTTGGTCTTTGATCGCAAAAACCATACCCCCCTTGGCGGATGTATCCAATTTTGCCAGAATGGCACCGTTCAGGTTTACAGCTTTGCCAAAAGCTTCTGCCTGGTTGAGGGCGTTTTGTCCGGTAGTGGTATCGATCACGATCCAGGAGTAATGCGGCGCACCCGGCAGAGCTTTTTCAGCCACCCGATAGACTTTTTTGATCTCTTCCATCAGGTTATAGCGGGTATGAAGACGCCCGGCAGTGTCGATGAGGACAACATCAATATTGCGAGCTATCGCCGCACGAATGCCATCAAAAGTCACCGCACCAGGGTCGCTGTCCTGTTGACCCGTGATGATGGGCACACCAACTCTTTCAGCCCAAATTTCAAGCTGATCAGCAGCGGCTGCACGGTAGGTATCAGCTCCGACCAGCAAAACAGACTTGCCCATGTTCTTATACCTGGCGGCCAGCTTGCCAATTGAGGTTGTTTTTCCAGAGCCATTTACTCCTGCAACCATGATCACGGTCGGTTTTTGAGAGAAATCAGGCTCTTGCGCTTCGAACAGCAGATCTGATAATTCCTCTTTTAGAAGCGATTCCAGTTGTGAGGTCTTAGTGAGGCCTAACTCATCTGTTTTTTCAATCGCTGTATCAACCAGGTCGAGTGTAGTTTTAACGCCGACGTCTGCCTGGATCAACAATTCTTCCAGATTATCGAAGGTTTCGTCATTCAGTTCGGTTGCGCCAAACAGTGTGGCAATCTTGCCAAAAGTGGTTTCGCGTGTTTTTTGCAGGCTGTCACGCCATTTTTTAAATAAGTTGTCCATAGGCTCTGGATTATATCATTTGCTTTGTTGAGCTTGTGCCAACTGTCCACAACCGGCGTTGATCTCGATACCGCGGCGCAGACGCACTGAATTCGGGATACCGTAATCCGTCAGAATTTTTGCGAATGCCTCCACCCGCTCGCGACTGGAACCGGGAAGCGGATATTCTTTGCTTGGGTTGAGTGCGATCAGATTCACGTGGCAGAGCATCCCTTTGATCAGGCTGATCAACTGCTTTGCCTGGTTGTCACTGTCATTTACGCCATCAATAAGGGCGTATTCAAAGGTGATCCTGCGATGAGTCTTCTCAGTATATTCTCTGCAAGCTGCGATTAGTGATTTGAGAGGATGAACCCGGTTTACCGGGACCAGTTTTGAACGCAATTCATTTTCAGGCGCGTGCAAGCTGACCGCCAGGTTTACCTGTGAATCGAGTTCAATAAATTGCTTGATCTTGGGAATGATACCGACGGTGCTGATCGTGATTCTCCGGGCACCAAAATTGAGCAGGTCAGGGTCTGTCAGGTGGTCGATTGATTGCATTACCGCTTGGTAGTTGAGGAACGGTTCGCCCATTCCCATAAAGACGATATTGGTCAACTTTTCACCCTTTGCTTCAAGCGTGCGCATCACGAACAGAATTTGCCCAAGAATCTCACCAGAACTGAGATTGCGGGTGAAACCCATTTGACCTGTGGCACAAAAAACACAACCCATCGGGCAGCCGACCTGGGTGGAAACACAAACCGTATTGCGATCAGAATATTTCATCAGAACGGTTTCAATGCGATTGCCTTGCTGTACTTCGAAAAGGTACTTGACCGTGTTTTTATCTTTAGAGACTATTGATTCA
>DHUW01000027.1:2918-8804 GCA_002409365.1 Anaerolineaceae bacterium UBA5224
TTAACTCTTCAGCCAGCTCTTCTTTGTTCAAATCGAGAATTAGTTGTTTATCCATTGATCAAAACCGTCAGATTTTCTGCAATGATATCAGGCTGGAGGTCCGACTTTGAAAGGTCTTCAAGTGTACTGACCCCCGAAAGCAAGAAGGCTGAATGGAAACCACCCCGATGCGCACCTAAGATGTCCGTTTCCAGGCGATCTCCAACGCATAAAACCTGATCTGCTGTTAGTCCCATGACTTTCATTGCCTGAATGTACATGGCAGGAGAAGGTTTACCGATAACCAGGGGTTCTTTGCCGGCTGCTGTCTGGATTGCAGCAACCATACTGCCAGCGCCGGGTGCCAGTCCATTAGGTGTCGGGTAAGTGGCATCAGTGTTGGTTGCGATGAATTCTGCTCCTGAACGAACCTGCCTTGAGGCATAGTCTATCTTGCTGTAGGTCAATTTCTGGTCAAGCCCGACGATTACCATGTCAGCTTGTCTTTTGTCGCCTTCCGGCAGTACCTCAAAACCTCTTTTTCGAGCATCCTTCTCAAAGGATTGCGATCCCACGATGTAAATGAGATGTTTACCTGGGTGAGAATTGCGTACGATAAAAAATGTTGCCACAGCACTGGTGAGGATCCGCTCAGGCTTGACCACGACTCCGAAACCAGCCAGTTTCTCCTGGTATTCCTCGATAGTCTTAGCTGAATTATTTGTCGCCAAAACAAAATCAAGCCCGAGATCTTGAATTTGGTCAAAAATCCCGGGCAGGTTACCAAGTGGTTTGTTATCATGCCAAAGGACCCCATCCATATCGAGGATGAGGCCTTTGAGCATGGGAAAATGATCTGTGATCATTTCTACTTTTGAGGAGGTGTCAATACCTTATCGATCAATCCGTATTTCAATGCTTGATCAGCTGTCATATAGAAATCCCGATCGGTATCCCGTTCAATAACCTCGAGAGGTTGACCTGTAGCGTTTGCAAAGAATTTATTCAAAGACGACTTAAGGCGAAGGATTTCTTTTGCCATAATTTCGATGTCCGAGGCTTGACCCTCAGTACCGCCCAACGGTTGATGCAGGTGAATTGTGGCATGGGGCAGGGCATAACGCTGACCTTTGGTACCGCCAGCCAACAGAACAGTGCCGAAACTTGCGGTAACCCCGACTGCTACAGTACTGATTGGGTTGGAGATCATCTGCATTGTGTCCAGGATAGCAAGACCAGCATAAATAGAACCACCAGGAGAATTGATATACATCTGGATCGATTTGTCAGGGTCTATCTGGCTCAGATACAGAAGCTGAGCGACAATTACGTTGGCAACCTGGTCGTTGATGGCTGAACCAACAAAAACGATGCGTTCTTTAAGCAGTAAAGAGTAAATATCATAAGCACGATCACCATTGGCAGTCCGTTCGACTACCATTGGGATCACTGATTTAAAGTCATTATTTTGCATATTCATTTCCTTTTTTACCTATCAGTTTACTGCCTCATTATTAGAAAATCGTAAGTCTTCAGGGTTCTTTTCCGGAGCGGTTTCAACCTAAGATTCAGGTTCGGCTGGTTTGGATTCTTCCTGGAGAGCATCCATGACGCCTTCTACTGCTTCTTCTTCAGAAACCTCATTTTTACTGGCTTCTTCTTCGGCAGGGATGGAATCAGGATCAGCCAGTTTTCTCAGTTGCAGCCGGATGGCTTTTTCCAGGGCGTTGGTGGCGGCATTATTGGAAATGGCTTCAGTAAAGCGTTTTTTGCCAAGTTCTTTTTCGGTACTCTCATATTCACCGCTCATGAGCAGCGAATTAATGACAGCGGTAACTTCGTCCTGCAATTGTTGCTGGGTGACAGTGACATTATATTTTTTTGACACTGCATCCATAACCAGGGAACGCTCAAGGCGGTCTTTGGCAGTTTGTTTAACTTCTTCCTCGATAAACTGATCTTTATCCAATTTACGGACCTTGAGGTAAAGATCCAGGTCCAAACCCCGGTGTTCGAGGTCGTGCTCGATACGATGCAGGACGTCGTCTTCTTCGTCTTTGATCATCTGGGGCGGGTATTTCATGGTGGCACTAGAACGCAGGGTATCGACTAGGTCAAGATAATAGGTTTCGTCATATTCAGAGGTTTTATCGCTCTCGAGTTTCTGATGGACAGCCTGCTTGAGGTCCTCCTCGTCTTTAAATCCACCCATAGAGGTTAAAAATTCTTCATCAATGGCGGGTAATTCCAGTTCTTTTACTGACTGAATGTTCAAATCGAAGCGTACTGTCTTGCCGGCTAAAACGCTATCCGATGCATCTTCCGGGAAGGTATGGGTGAGCGAGACCTGGTCACCCGCTTTTTTGCCAATCAGTTCCCGGGCAAAACCCTGGTAAGGCCATTCGGAGTCTTTCTCTTCCTTTTTGGTTGGGATCAAAGTTTGTTGAGGTGCAGATTTCACCAATACTGCATCTTCAGAGTTCTCAGGATTTTCATCGACGGCTTCCAGGGTCATGTAAACCAGTTGGTTAACCTTAGCTTCTCCCTCGACAGGGACGATATTGGCACGATTCCGGCGCATTTGCAAGATGAAGTCATCCACGTCGTTATCGGTGACTACCGGCGGCTCGTAGGTTTTCTTTAAGCTTTCCACATCACCAAGCTCAGTTTCAGGGGCAAGCGGAATCAGAAAATCGAATACAGGAGGCTCCTGGCTGGGAATATTTTCAAGGTTTCCAGGACCGTAAGGTTCAATGTTCTCTTGTTCCAGAACCTGGGGGTAGATGTCGTTCAGCATTAAATCGATCGCGTCCTCTGTGACAGCAGCCTCTCCAACATGTGCTAAAACCACATTGTAAGGTGCTTTTCCAGGGCGAAAGCCTGGAATGTGCGTCTTTTGAGCGATTTTGCGCGCAGCCTTGTGTTTGAAACCTTCCAGGGTTTCCTGGTCAAATTCAGCCCGCACACGGACCTGGTGGTCATCAGTAAAAGTTTTTTCAGTTTTCAAAATATACCTCTTTGGTTAAATGTGAAGTGGGGAAAGAGGGGCTCGAACCCTCACGCGTCGCCGCACATGATCCTAAGTCATGCCTGTCTGCCAATTCCAGCACTTCCCCTCAAACGAATAATTATATGCTACCAATGATTGCCAGTCAAACCTATTTTTACTCTTCTTCCTGAAATCGTGGATGATAGGCAGGACTTGAGACAAAAAAGAATTTGCTGCCCAGATAAGCAGATTCGTTATATTCGAACGGCAGGTCTGATTGAGTGTAGGAAATATGCTTTACTTCAAGGATTGGTTCGTCCAGCGTACCCAGCCAGGATTTCTCCTGCTTGGTGGCAAGCCGTGCTCTTAGTTGGTAATCGTCGCATTTTGGAATTATTCCGAGCTCGTCTCTCAGGTAATCATAGAGGGATCCTTCCAATGTTTGGGGAGGAAGCTCTTTGACAACTTCACCAGATAGGAAGGTACGCGTGATGGCAACCGGTGTGCTGTTTGCACTGCGCAGACGTACAAAATAGTAAATCATCGAATCATCCTGGAGGTGAAAAAGTCTGGAGATTTCCTCATTTTCCCTTGCCTGGAGGATCTTAAATTCGAGGACTTTTGAGCCAGGTTTGGCACCGATGGTATTGATATCCTGGCTAAAACCCCTTGGTTCTGCGATTCGCTTTTGGATTTCTATAGTATTGACAAAGGAACCCTTGCCAGGAATACGTCTGATATAACCTTCATGTACAAGCATACTCAGGGCTTTATTAACCGTCATTCGGCTGACATTGTACTGTTTGCACAATTCAACCTCGGTAGGCAGCTGCTTGTTTGAATAATTACCATCAATGATCTCCCGGATCAGATCCACCCGGATTATTTGATAAACAGGGGTTTTTGTTCGCATACGCTAATTTTATACCATAAATGGGGTAAATGTATAGGAAATTCCACAAAAATGTACACAAATTAAAAATTGTCTACTTTCTTCTGACTCGAAAAGAATCAGACCAATCAAAAGGCAATAATCTACATGCTTTAATTACTTATATTGGGGAATAGACAGACCTTTATGGTCATTAGTCAACGTTGCCTACCATACTCTTCTTTTTTAATTTGCATCCAATTAACTTGTAGACAGTGTAATGCGCGTAGCCACAAAAAGATAGATTTTTACTTACTTATTAGGGGGACAGATAAATAATCATAGGGCGAGATTGAGAGCGTTGTGATTTTTGGGTTTCGAGTGAAATATTCCTCTTCAATCTGCCATTTCGATCACCATTTGGAGGATTTGACTTACAGTCATATTCATATTATTTAAAATCAGCTACCAAGATCTTCTATTTATCACTGGAAGTAATCAATTTGGATAACGTATTAATGCGCATAGCCACAATAAATCATTAAAATTTACTCTCATACCTTAGCAACATATAATTTCTACCGACTATAGATTTCCATTCGAACAATCGAGACTTGAACAACCAACTATGTTAAGAAAGTGAATTGCTTCCTATTTTTCTTATGGTTGACAGACGGGTCCAGAACAACATGCTCTTCAAATGCAACCTTGTTGCTTCTGATAGGGGCGAAGCAGCCATTGAATTCTGTATATTCCTCTGAAGTATTTGATTTCAGGATAGTTTGCTTCGTCCTTACATGAGGACAATAAAGAATCAGTGAAAGGAAAGAAGATCGGGGACTAGCTTACCTATAATCAAGGTATCAGGTTCAAGCTCGCAAACTGGGTTCGCTGATGAAGATCGGGTATTCCATAAAAAAACATGTGTTTTATGGAATGTGGGTGAGATGAGAATTGGATAATAAGCTGTGGAAGCTTCAACTATATGACCCTACGTCATAATGAACGTGGCAGGTAAATGGAGCTGGAGCCCATCAGAGAGAGACCATTCACGCAGGATATCGACCGAGACACCAAACGGTGAAAGAACCGAGCACGCAGCGCGGATGAGCAGTTCCACGTATTTGTCTGAATCAAGATTGCCGGGCTCGACCTTGCTGCCCAGATCCCATGCAACCACATCGGGCTCACCGCGCGTATACACAAAACGCACGCGCATACCAGGTTTGACCGGCATTCCCGCCGCTTGCATTTGCCTGGCGGCGCGTACCGAGGCAGTCGAAGCTTTGTAGGCTTCCAGGGCATAACTGACCTTGCCATTGATCACCAGTTGCTCCGGCAGCACCATCCCAGCTTTCAGCGTTTGCAGCGCTTGCTGGTAATGGTTAAAGGCTTCCTGGATGCAGTCCTCCAGTTCATTTTTAGTGCGTGCCTGACCCAAAAGACGGATCATCTCTTTCTGTACTGATGCAATCCACAGCGGCGTGTCACGCCGGCGCGCCTCCAGCCCGCGCACCTTGATCTCACCGCTCTGAAACACACCAAAATAACGGTTGGCGACCGGAATGCGCGGGTCGACCTTGGAGGGCAAAAACGCCACCCAGCGGTAAACGCCATCGAGGTTGATGGTCAGACCGGTGCGGTGGTTGATTTTTTTGATCAGCTCAGTGAAGTGTTCCGGTTTGTTACAGTCCTTTTTCTTGACCCACAGCGCGTCCACATACATATGCAGCACTTCATAACCTTCCTCTTCTGCTACGTCCTTGGCGCGCAGGAGCACTTCGCGCCCGCCTCTGGTGACAGCTTCGTGTGCTTCGATGCGCCCATAACGGGCATTTTTGTAGCCCAGAAAGCCAAAACAGACCACCAGCAGCCATTTGAGCGCCTGAGCGCGTTCTTTCAGGGTGGCGACCATGGGATGGTTTTCAGGGTAGGTCCGAAGCTTTTGCTTGATGGCGACCCGCTTTTCATAGAGTGGTTTGAGTGTCAATGGCACTACCCCCAAATCATGATGCGCCGGGGTGAGTCCATCGGGCAGGGGTACTTC
>DHUW01000027.1:9161-18660 GCA_002409365.1 Anaerolineaceae bacterium UBA5224
GAGACGCGGGCGGCTTTTTCGATCGGCATGGTGGTCACGCGAGCCATTTCGAGCGTACCTGGTAGACTGTAGTCTGACCACATCATGGCAGATTTCCGATCGATGTGGCAGCGCCCAAACAGGTGTGCCTCCTCAGGGCGGTAGATGATGTGCCCATAGGAGAAATAGGAAGTCTCCTTTTGCCAGCGCACTGGTCGGCTGGTATCACGGTTGAGTTGCAGTGGGATGCCCTTCGCCTCTGAGTCTTTTAGCAAAAACGGGATCAGCCAGCTGTCACCCCAGTCGGTTGCCAGGATATCCGGATTGTAGTCAGACAAAAGTTGATCAAATGTTTGCAGGTAACTACCCTGCGGGTCGAGTGCCAGACGCAGTTCAAAGCGGTCAGAATGTACCAGCAGAGACTGCACGCTGCTGCGGGTGGGGTCGGCATCCGGGGTGACCTGCAGTACACGCAAGGGCGGCAATTCGGGAAACAGTTCCCAACGGTCGTTCAGAGCCTGGATAGACTGGATTACATCATTTCCGTCCACCTCCAACTGACACAAAGCCAGTGGAAAGACTGCATAGCGCGCCATGTAGCGCGTGTTGATGGTGAGATCGGCGTCATAATAGGTCAGATCGGGGTAGATCTGTTCAATATCGTGAAAAAGCTTCACCTGGCTGGCAGGCGACTCCATCTCAATTTGCATCACGTCCACCAGCTGGTCTTCAAAGACATCCTGTTTGCGCTGCCGGCTGAGCGAAAGCACGTCCGGATGACCTGAAATCCGCTTCCAGAGCGCGCGCAGGGTCTCGTTTGGACCAGCGACGTAAAAACTGACCGGGAAACGCTGCCTGAAGCAGACCCGGCTGTCGTCATCAGCCGAGATGAACCACAGGCTCAAGCCTTCTTCCTGGTTCAGGTAAAGGTCCAGCAGCCAGCCGGTGAAGGTGTGGGTCTGGCTCATGGCGCCTCTTCAAAATCAGCATACGAACGCTCATCCTCAATCTCGACTACAGGCAGATCCTCTTCCTGCGCTTCGGTAGTGTCTTCCTGTGGCTGTTCGCCCGAAGTTTCCAGGTAATTGGTGATCAGCTTGAGGAAAACCTCTTCTTCCTCCAGACGTGCCTGGTCTTTGTGCTGCTCGGGGTTATAGAATTCGTGTTGAATGGTTTTAAGCTGCTTGTAAACCTCCAACAGAATGGCGATCAAATACATATCCAGTGGGTAGAGATTGGAAGCGTAAGAAGCTTCAGCCAAATGCAAACGCGACAGAACCAGCAACTCGTCCAACAGCACCTGGTCATCTTTGCGCAGGGCGCGTTTGAAGCGGTTGAGTGCGGCTTCTTCTTCCTGCCAGGTTTGGGTGATGGATGCAATAGTTCTTCCCATGACTACCTCACTTAAAAGAGTGCCAGCTGCATCTCCTGACTGGTGGGGAGGGGGAGCGGCTCTTCCCAGCAGATGTCGACGCTGGCTTTGAGTTGTTCAAGTAAAACGTTGCGGTTTTCAGCGATAGCGGGCAGCGGGCGGGTGCTGATTACCACCGGCGCGAAATGGCTCATCTCCTCGAGCAGGTTCAGGCTGTGCGCGAGCAGGCGCTGGCTGTCTTTGAGTTCCACATCTTCGTCCAGGAAAGTTGCCAGTAAGTCCAGCAGTACCAGGGGTCCGCCGGGAGGATTTTTGGCAGTTGCCTGGATCATCGCCAAAACCTGGTAACAGGTGAAAGCGCGCGAAAGGCGGATGTTATTCATCACGCTGACCGGGTCCGACGTGTAGGGGCGGATCAGTTTGGCGACCGCGTACATGTTGGAACGATTGCCGCAATCGAGCACGGTGACCGTCTGCCTCAGTGCCAGGGCGGAAATAAGCTGCAGCATGCGGTCCGATAGGGCGTGGGTGCCGATGGCGAGAAAACGCTTGGGCGGCAGGGGAATTTCAAAAGCTGTCAATGAATCAGAGCGATAGAGTTCCATCATGCTCTAATTATATAGAACACCTGTTCTAATGTCAAGAAAGAAGCAAACCTTTGTAGATGGGGGTTATCCCCGAGAATCGCCTTCAGTCTCTATATAAAGTAAGCCAGACAAATGGTGTCAGATCAATTTTAGCACGGTCCAATCACCGTAAAAGGGGCAAGGGGACGAAATTTGATTTATAGAAATTTTCTTTCTAAGGCCTAAAAATATTATCGTCCAGTATTTCGTCTTTGGTAAAGTGGCACACATTCAGGCAAGAGTTAATAACCATCTGACAGCGGACTGCTTTGCTGATTTGAGTTTCGCCGCCCTCTATTCCATCGATCGATAAACTCGATAGAATGGTAGTAATTGTTTCAGTTGGGTCGTAACCGTTTCGAGGTTCATACTCTAGGAGGATCACATAATCTCCCATCTTGGTTACAGTTACAAACCGAGACCAATAAACATTTCCGGCATTTTCGCCAAAATCATATACGGGTATAAAAGCAATAGATGCGGGATGCCCGTTTACCATTGAGTTAATATGGGGTAATGGAGAGAAGATGGTAGCAGCGATACCTTCTTTATCTGCTGCCCAAGCACGTAATTCTCTGATGAATGGGATAAGGTCGAGTTCCTTTTCATTCCAGAAGTGAATTGTGATTCCTTCGACAGCATAACGATGGCTGCTGTTTGAGGTTCCGTAATCACTGACTTTGAACATCCTGGACTGGTTCGGTTTGTATGTTCTGTAACCCTCATCTGACCAATCTTCAGGCAGCTGCATTGTCAGCCCAATTTCTTCAAGCCGATACTCCCGCCAGCCCAAAGCTCGAGGTGCAGGCTCGCAAGCAGAAAAAGGAGGCAGCATCGTGGACATGCGCTGCTCATAATCAATTGCGGCAGCAGTGACAGTCGCAAAAATATCAATATCTATTGGCTCTTGCGTAGGGGTTTCGGTGGGTGTTGGTGTTGGGGCTTCAGTTGGAAGGGGTGTAGGGGTGTCACTTGGTTCGGGTGTTGGCGGTTGCGTTGTATCGGCAAGCTCACTCTGGAAGGGCTGGGTGGGAATAGCTGTGTCTGCAATCTGCGTTGGGCTTTGGCAACCTGCAATTATCAAAAGAACGGCAACAAACAATACGAACCTGGCCTTTTTCATGATTCTCTCCTCTCGTTATTCAACGTAGAATATGCTCCCTACCTAAGGAATTAAGTCTTTAATATGGTAAATAAAACCATAAAATCTGTTGACCGGTCTCCCATAAAAGTAAACTGGACAACCGGTTTCACACCAATTCTGTTCAGAGCCATTAACTCCCGAAGAACTGCCGCTGGAAATGTACGCTACATGACCGTACGGTGGATTTCGGTGCTCTCCTATGCTTCTAGTCGTGTTTGGAACTGCAGGACTTGGTGAATGGTACCATCCAACGTGGTTTACTACTTGGGCGGCCCACGTCATTGCATCTCCATAAAATGGCACATAACCATACTGCCGATATACATACCAGGTGCAATTGCCCTTTGAACTGCTTATATCACAGCACGGGAATGGATTTCCAGGACTACTTTGTCCGCAACAGGTATCTGCAGAGATAATTACTTTACCTAACTCAATTGCTTTTTGGTTAGCAACGGAATAACTATTAATTTCTGCAATAAACTTTTCACCGAAGTATTCACTCAAAGAAAACTTATCACCTAACTGAATGGTGGATACAATCTTGACAAATTTTTGGAAATCATTAGCATCTTTTGTAAACTTCTGCGTAAATTGAACAAAATAATCACCTAGTTCCATTGATAAAACCATTCTTGGGTAAGAGTCTTGTTGAATGCTTATAGCATATTTCTGTTTATTGGTTACGATTGATAAACTATCGTATACGTTTGTTTGAGTGTAGTTAAATATCTGATCCTGAACACCGACCCAATCAATGAACTCTCTCTCCTTTTTCAACCAAACATCAATGTCCAAAAACATCTGTCCTTCCACTAATGATATTCGCTTCAAGATACGGTCAGGTTCAGGATATGGGAATTCCTGACGATATCTTTCAAGTAAGGTCATTGTCTCAGGATATGAAAACGAAAAACCAGATATTTCTTCTTGATAGGTTTTGAAACCATATATGTTGCTATTCGAGATTTCAATGAACAATTCACTTGTTGCAGTTTCAGGTTTGCATGAATCGTTTTCAACGTTCGAATTTGCGTGGTTAGTTACAGAAAACACAATGCCTAACACCCAGAGCACGACCATGTACTTAACCATTTTTTTCATCCTATTTTTCATTACCTTCTCCCTTGTAAAAGAGTATTTAGCTAAGACTATTATCTCCTAAGGTTTTAATGAGGAAGGAAATATTGATTTCAGTTCCAAAACCACCGATGAGAAAATAACGTTAAAGAGCAGCTGCTTTAATGAAACCAGAACCCTAACGTAATTTTACCAATTATTTGTACAATCATCGTATCGAACACGCCATGCACAATTATTGAGAGGAGACATGGGAAATACTTGATTTATCTAAAAAACTTAACACATGACAGATTCTGAAAAGGGCACCAAAGCCAACCGGTCAAATGACGGAATCTATGGGATAATAGGCGTAGACAAATAATCGGGTCTGAGCGGCGATGAACAGCTCACCTATTCAACCTGTTTCTGCCTAATCCTTCACTCAGACTCGTTATGAAAGGGAATCATTATGGATAGAAAAGTCGTCATTGCAGGTTCGTGTCGTACAGCGCTTGGGAAGATGAGCGGCATGCTTTCCACAGTTCCAGCAGCAAAATTGGGTGAGATCGTCATCCGTGAAGCCATCAAGAGAGCAGGGATCCAGCCATCTGATGTCGACCTTGTTTATATGGGCTGTATTCTGCAAGCCGCCCAGGGGCAAAATGTTGCCCGTCAGGCTGCTGTGAGTGCAGGCATCCCTGTCGAATCATCGGCAGTGACTATCAACGTAGTTTGCGGCTCCGGACTCGAAGCGGTCAACATGGCAGCCAGAATGGTCTTGCTTGGGGAGGCTGATGTAGTGGTTGCTGGCGGTATGGAGAACATGTCTGCTGCAGCTTATGCGCTTCCTCAGGCGCGTGCTGGTTACCGCCTTGGCAATGGCGTATTGGTAGATACGATGGTGAATGACGGTCTGACCGATGCATTCAGCCAGCTCCACATGGGCATCACCGCAGAAAATGTAGCAGAAAAATGGGGTATCACAAGGGAGGAACTGGATGAGTTCTCCGCTAAGTCCCAGGCTAAAGCTGCCAAAGCACAAGCCGATGGCAAGTTTGTAGATGAAATCGTGCTTGTGCCGGTACGAGTAAAGCGAGATGTGATCAACTTTGCAGAAGATGAAGGAATCCGCGCTGGCACGACTGCCGAAGGTCTGGCAAAACTGAAACCCGCTTTCAAGGCTGACGGCGTTGTAACTGCAGGTAATTCTTCTACCATTAATGATGGCGCAGCTGCTGTGGTTGTGATGAGTGATGAGAAAGCACGCGAACTGGGTGTAATGGCAGAAGCGATCTGGCTTGGCAGTGCCCTGGAAGGTGTTGACCCTTCGATCATGGGGGTCGGCCCGGTGGCAGCCACCCGTAAATTAGTTCAGAAATTAGGCATCGATGTTGCTGATTTTGATCTCGTTGAGGCAAACGAAGCCTTTGCAGCTCAGTCCGTGGCAGTAGTACGCGACCTGGGGCTTGACCCTGAAAAAGTGAACGTCAATGGCGGCGCAGTTGCTTTGGGGCATCCAATTGGTGCCTCGGGCTGCCGGATCTTGGTTTCGCTGATCCATGAAATGAAGCGTAGACCAGATACCAGGTTGGGTCTGGCAACGCTTTGTATAGGCGGTGGTATGGGCTGTGCGACTGCAGTCGCAAAACCCGAGGTGTAAATCGATGACATTTGTTGAATATGAACTCACGGGTCAGGTAGGTGTTATCACCGTCAACCGGCCGGAGGCACTTAATGCCTTGAACAGTTCGGTTTTGAGAGAACTAGAGCAGGCTCTGGAGCAAGTAGATCTTGGCATTGTTCGCTGCCTGGTGATCACAGGAGCAGGCGAAAAAGCCTTTGTTGCCGGCGCTGATGTGGCTGAAATGGCGAATATGTCCGTAGCAGAAGCCAAAGAATTTGGGAAAACCGGTAATGCGCTCTTCCGTAGATTTGAGACCTTTCCAGTCCCGGTGATTGCTGCGATCAACGGCTATGCCTTAGGTGGAGGGAACGAACTGGCGCTCTGTTGTGATATTCGCATCTGCAGTGAAAAGGCAATATTTGGCCAACCTGAAGCAGGGTTGGGCATTACACCCGGATTTGGTGGAACCCAAAGACTCGTCAGGGTTATCGGCTCAATCTCAAAAGCCAAAGAATTGCTCTACACTTGTCGAAACATCAAGGCTGAAGAAGCCAGGGAGATCGGTCTTGTCAGCGCAGTTTACCCATCTGAAAACTTGATGGCAGAAGCTTTGAAAATGGCGAATAAGATAGCCTCCAACGCCCCAATAGCAATCCGTAACATCAAAAAAGCAGTTAATGAAGGTCTCGATTTACGGATCGAGGATGCAATAAATTTGGAAGTTGATTTATTTAGTGCCTGTTTTGCCACTGAAGATCAAAAAGAAGGCATGTCCGCTTTTTTTGAGAAACGTAAAGAGAAAATGTTCAAGAACCAATAGACGAAGTAATCAGCCTGACAATAATCAGGCTGATTTTAAAAGGAGAGTATATGAAAGTAGCTGTGATTGGAGCAGGAACCATGGGCAGCGGAATCGCGCAAGCGTTCGCACAGACCGAGGGGTATGAGGTGATCCTCACTGACCTCAGCCTGGAATTAGCCCAGAAAGGGCTGGGGCGTATTGCCAGCGGGCTGCAAAAACGGGTCGAACGTGGAAAATTGACTAAAGAAGAAGCTGACCAGATCAATGCCCGCATCGTTGCAGGGACTCTGTTCGAGTGCGGCGATTGCGATTTAGTCATAGAAGCCGTTTTGGAACAGATGCAGGTGAAAAAGGACACTTTCCAAGCACTCGATACGATCGTTAAACCAGAAGGCATCTTTGCCAGCAACACCTCCTCATTATCGATCACTGAAATTGCACAAGGGCTGAGCCGTCCGGTGGTCGGTATGCACTTTTTCAATCCTGCTCCGGTTATGAATCTGGTTGAAGTGATCCCGGGACTTTCTACGCCCCCTGAAGTGGTAGAGAGCGTATCGGAAATTGCCCGTGAGCTCGGCAAGACACCTGTAGAAGTCAAAGAATCAGCCGGCTTTGTAGTTAACCGCATCCTGATTCCTATGATCAACGAAGGCGTTAGCATCTTTGCAGAAGGGATAGCAACCGTGGAAGGCATTGATACAGCCATGAAACTGGGCGCCAACCACCCGATGGGCCCGCTTGAATTGGGCGACCTGATCGGGTTGGATGTATGCCTGGCGATCATGGAAGTTTTATATAGCGAGACAGGCGACGGCAAATATCGCCCGCACCCTTTGTTGCGTAAGATGGTACGTGGCGGTAAGTTGGGACGCAAGACCGGAGAAGGCTTTTATAAGTACTAGCTTTTGTCGGAAAAGACAGGAAACGCATCCGCCCATTTCTTCAGATCGGGAGACCTTCCATGGTCTCCCGATCTGAAGAGGAGACAAACCTCATCTGTACGAGCGGATCCCGAACAAACTACAAGGGAGATCAGGGGAAGTCTCCCCAACATAAGCTAAGAATAGATCAAGCTACTACCATTGGTTTCAGTTTCATGCTGAAGATCAGATCGGCACCGGTGGCTTCCCGAATTTGCTCCAACGTATACTCAGGATTTTGTTCAATAAGAACAAAACCTCTTGCTGTCACTTCAATCACGCCCATCTCAGTAACAATCAAATCGACTGCGTTAACTGCTGTGAGAGGAAGGGTACACTCTTTCAACAGTTTGGGAGTGCCTTTTGTGGTGTGTTCCATGGCGACAATCACTTTTTTCGCACCAACAAGCAAGTCCATCGCGCCACCCATTCCAGGCACCATCTTACCCGGAACCATGTAGTTGGCAATGTCACCATTTTCAGCAACCTGAAGAGCCCCCAGCACAGTAGTATTCACGTGACCTCCCCGGATGATGCCGAAGGACATGGCGCTATCAAAAAAACTACCGCCTGGTAAGATTGTTGCAGGCATGGCACCGGCGTTTGTGATGCAGGGGTCTGTTTCATCATCCTCTGGGGCAGGCCCGAGTCCAATAAAACCATTCTCGGACTGGAAATAAACTGTCCTACCTTCAGGGACATAGTTAGCCACCAAAGTCGGCATCCCAATGCCCAGGTTGACCAGGTCGCCGTCCTGCAGTTCCATGGCAACTCGTTTGGCTATAAATTCTTGCATTTGCTGTTTGTCCATCATAGCGCACCTCCATCAACAATGTAATCTACAAAAACTCCGGGAACAACCACATCATCAGGGCATATTTCGCCAACTTGTACGACCTCGCCAGCTTCTACAATCGAGATATCTGCGGCTGCACCCATGTAGGTGTTAAAGTTTCGTGTGGCGCCATGGAAGGTGAGGTTGCCTGAAATGTCGGCTTTTTCTGCGAAAAGCAGAGCAACATTAGCCCGCATCGGTTTTTCGAGGAGGTATTTTTCACCGTCAACCTCCACCTTTTGCTTGCCTTCTTCGACCAAGGTGCCCAGACCAGTCTTGGTCAATACGCCGCCCAGTCCAAATCCACCAGATCTGATCTGCTCGATCAGCGTTCCCTGGGGCACCAAGATCACCTCAGTTTCACCTTCGAGCATCTGGCGACCGGTTTCCTTGTTCGTACCGACATGTGATGCATAGATTTTCGAAAACAACTTAGCCACCACCATCTTGCCAACACCGCGATCCAAAAAGCCGGTGTCGTTACAGATGAGGGTAAGATTTTTGACACCTTTAGCGATCAAAGCGTCGATCAGGCGCTCTGGAGTACCGACCGCCAGAAAGCCACCGACCATGATCGTATCGCCATCGCGTACAAGGTTTACTGCCTCTTCCAAACTGATTATTTTCTCCATCGCTCCTGCCTTTGCTTTTTTAATTTTTAGTTCTGCCTTTTTCTGGCAGCCATTTCCTCGCAAATAAAACTGGCAACATCATCGGCATATTTGCCTGGACCAAAGCCCGCATCACAACCCAATTCCTTGGCAAGCTCATGGTTGATGCGCGGACCACCGATAATGAGTAAAAATTGTTTTCGCAGATGTTCTGCTTCAAGGAGTTCGACCAACTCCGTCAGGTTTTGAATGTGGATATTTTTTTGTGTAACCGTCTGGGACACCAGCATAACATCGGCGTCGAAATCGACCGCTTTGCGGATGAAATCTTCATTTGATACCTGGCTGCCCAGGTTGAGTACTTCCATCATCTTGTAACGTTCCAGTCCATAATGCCCAGCATAACCTTTCATATTCAGGATCGCATCAATACCGACGGTGTGCGCATCTGTGCCAGTACTGGCCCCAATCACCTTGATTTTTCGTCCAAAGTTCTGCTGAATGAAGAGATCCGTCTCTTCTAA
>DHUW01000096.1 GCA_002409365.1 Anaerolineaceae bacterium UBA5224
CTGCTGGGTTGCTACATAAACCGAAGCTGCTCTTTATGGACGAACCTACCGTCGGCATCGATCCTCAATCACGACGCATGATTCTAGACATGGTGAAAGACCTGAACCGGGATGGTATGGCGATCCTCTACACCACCCATTACATGGAAGAAGCCCAGGAGCTTTCTGACCGGGTAGCGATCATGGATAAGGGAAAGCTAATTGCGGTTGGAACCCAAGAGGAACTCACCCAGCAGGTTGGAGAAACAGATTCAATCTACATTAAAACCGACCCAACCGATGACTTGCCTGCGATCGCTGCAAAGATGCAAGGGTCTGGTGAAATTTCCCGGGTGATTGTAGAAACAGACGGACTGACCTTGATCACCAAATCCGCGGAACGCAGTCTCGCCCCGATTATTACCCAGGCAGGACAGGCAGGTGCGCGAATAAAGTCAATCGAAGTTGTCGAGCCAAACCTGGAAACTGTCTTTCTTAATCTGACAGGTCGTGCGTTGAGGGATTAAGGACATGCGCAAAATTTGGCAAATAGCACGCAAAGACCTCAAGTTGATCATCCGGGACCCCATGGCTCTGGTCTTTTACCTCTTAGCGCCTTTTCTGCTAACACTTGGCATGGCTGCTATCACCGGCGCTTTCAGTTCAGGGGACACAGGAATCTCCAACATCCCGATCGTGATCACGAATGCCGATCAGGGCGAGTTGGGAAAAACCCTTGTGGGAGTTTTTCAGTCCAAAGAGCTGGATGATTTGATGGAACCTGTTCTGCAGGAAGATTTCGACATTGCCTGTCAAATGGTCGACAATGACAGTGCAGTGGCAGCCCTGCTGATCCCTGATGGGTTTACCAACAGTATCATCCCGCAGGAAGGATTACCCCTATCCGAGAATGTGATTCAATTACAGTTGTATTCCGATGGCACATCAACTTACTCTGTTGCAATAATCCAGACAATACTCGAAACATTTCTTAGTAAGCTGGATTCCACAACCGCTAGCATGTCAGTGACCCTCGACAAGTTCATCTCTGATGGGTTGATCAGCCCTGAAGAAGTACCTGTATTTGTAGATGCTATACGAACCGAACTCGTGAATCCAGACAGTGGTTTTGGTTACCAACTCATTGTAAATGATATCGAAACTGACCGTCAGGATGTCAGTTTTTTGGCGGTGATAGCACCAGGTATGGCTTTGATGTTTCTGATGTATAACGTCACTGCCGGCGGCGTATCCTTCTTGTGGGAACGCCGAAAATTCACCTTGCAGCGCAACCTGGTGAGCCCCACTCATAGTCACCAGATAATCCTTGGCAAGTCTTTGGGGATTTTTCTACGTGGTTTCGCCCAGGTTTTGATTCTTGTGTTGACCTCTGCCTTATTGTTCGGACTAAACTGGGGCAATTGGCTGGCAGTCCTGGTATTGATCGCCTTTGCTACCTATGGAGCGCTAGGTTGGGGAATGTTCCTGACGAGTTTCTTTAAAACGCCTGCCCAGGTTTCTAACGCAGGTACTACGATAGGATTGCTTTTCGGAATAATGGGTGGCGGTTTCATCCCGATAGAAACCTTGCCTGAGTGGCTGAAAAATGTTGCCAAAGTTTCGCCGAATGCCTGGGGCAGCCAGGGTTTTACCATCCTGGCAGCCGGGGGCAAGCTGGCTGACCTGCAGACCATCCTGCTGGCACTCTTCATTATGGGCACGGCACTGATCGCTTTGGCTTCATTCTTCTTCCGCCGAAACGTAAGCCAGGCGAGAGGTTGATTATGGCAAAGATTATCAGCATTATCAAAAAAGAAATCAAACTCAATTTTTCCTCACCTGTCTCGCTGATCTTCTTTATCGTTTTGCCGATTTTGTTCACATCAATTCTGGCGGCATCCACCGGTGACTTTGGCAGCAATCCGGCCGTCCTGAACTACGTTGACCAGTCTGAGTCTTCGCTGTCTGCCAGCTTGTTGGCAGACTTGCGAGAAAACGAAATTTTTGAACTTAAAGAGATAGACGTCGAGACCGCCAGGGATGCCTTCGCGGAAGGTAGCATGGAAGCTTATTTGCTTATTCCCGAAGGATTTACTCGGGAAACCATGCGTGAAGGCAACCTGGCTGTGCAGCTTTATCTGCAACCGAATCGTAAAAGCAGCCAATCCATATTTCAGCAGCTTCAACTGGCGCTAACAAAACTGACCAGTGTCCAGGCTCAGGTTGATACCATCTTGCAGGCGTATCAAGAATTGCATCCGGGGGTTTCCACAGCCGAGTTGGATAGTCTGTCTGAGCAGCTGATACCCGAAATCCAGCTAAAAGTAGCCAATGCTCCCTCAAGAATCACGGAGATTATCAGCCAGGCGGGCGATGACGTTGTTTATGATCCAGCCATAAGCTCTTCTGCCGGGCAACTGATCACCTGGGTTTTTATGACCCTGATTGGTGTCTCCGGAGCAATGGCTTTTGATCGTACGCAAGGCACTCTTAAGCGCTTGTTGACTACGCCCACCCCTCGCTTGATCTATTTTTCAGGGACTATTCTTGCGTATGTCATAATGGGTCTTGTGCAGATAGCTTTGCTCATGGTTTTTGGCGCACTGGTGTGGAAAGCACCCTGGATTGAGCGTCCATTGCCGACCTTCCTGCTAATGATGGCATTTTCGCTCGCTTCAGCCGGTTTGGGGGCTTTTATGGGGAGCCTGGTGAGAACCGAAAGCCAGGCGTCGGGTATCGGTACGACAGTCGGTATGACTTTTGCGCTGCTTTCAGGTGCCTGGTTCCCGATTGAACTTTTCCCGAAGATAATGCAAAACATCGCCAGGATCTTTCCGACCTATTGGGGTATGCAGGGCTTGAAGGATATTCTTATAAGTAATAAACCCTTTGAACAGATCTTGCCAACGATTTTGATCTTGACGGGCTTTGCCGTTGTTTTCCTGGTATTGGGAATGGTCTTTTTTAAGACAGAATAGGGGTCGGCTGCCTCGCCATCTGTTCTTCCAAACTCAGTCGACAATGGCAGATCGTCCCTACAAAGGAATTACCACGCGAGGTTGTTCTAATCTCACCCAATAAAAAGCGACCGTAACAGAGACTTTAAGGAATACTGGCTCAAGAAAAAAGGAAGGATTTTTTGATCCTTCCTTTTTGATTAATCTAAAACCTTTTTACGATTTGCCCCTCATACGTGGATCGAGCACGTCACGCATGGCATCGCCAACCAGGTTCCAGCCCATCACGAACAAGGTCAGGGTCAGACCAGGAAAGACTACGATGTACCAATAGCGGTCCAGGTTCGTAATCCAGTTACGGGCAAAACTGAGGATCTGACCCCAGTCCGCATAACCGACTTCAGTACCAATACCCAGGAATGAAAGTGCAGCGAAACCCAGCACGACATCACCAATGCCCAGGCTTGCCAGCACCAGTGTGGGG
Source organism: Anaerolineaceae bacterium UBA5224 (assembly GCA_002409365.1). Classification (GTDB taxonomy): domain Bacteria; phylum Chloroflexota; class Anaerolineae; order Anaerolineales; family Anaerolineaceae; genus Mesolinea. The sequence goes on from DHUW01000096.1 coordinate 3,421, forward strand.
AAAATCGCATTAGGCAGAACATGTTTGAACAAAATTCGGTTTTTCTTCACACCAGAAACCTTGGCTGCCAGAACAAAATCTCGTTCCTTGATCGAGAGGATGTCCGAACGGATAACGCGGGCATAACCCATCCAGCCAAAAGTGATCATGGCGATCAATGGAGGCCACAAACTCCGCCCAAGAATTGGTGTCAGGACTGCTGATAGAATCAAGGCCATCATAATGTAAGGCAGGGTCATGAAGATATCCGTGATCCTCATGATGATGTTGTCCACCCAGCCGCCGTAGTAGGCAGCGATGGACCCTAACACCACACCTATGATTACTGTCACCGCTACCACAAGCAAGCCGGTTTTGAAAGCTGTGCGGGTTCCCCAGACAATGCCATACAAAATGTCATATTGTCCCTGCGTAGTTCCTAAAACGTGGGTCATCTCAGTTTTTCCGGTCAGAGGTTCATACCAGAAAGGCAAATCAGGAACCTTGCGTTTCCAATCAGCGCCTGGACCTCTCGGCTCACCGCTATAGCCATCGCGAGGCATTTTATAGGGGTCTTTATCAACCGGTGGCATGATCACAGGTGCAAATATTGCCACCAATATAAATATCAAAATTAAGATAAAACCTATTATTGAGGCTGGCGTTTTTACCAGACCTTTTACGATACGATAGTTATCCGTTCCAAGCGCTTTTTCCAGCCAGGTGATCTTTCGATCACTATGCACTTCATCAAGCATGCGATTGTCGCCAGTTGGGATCATTTCGGGTTGTTCAGTCATCTGGACTCCTTATGCAAGACGGACTCTGGGATCGATGAAGGCGTAGATTACATCTACTACCAAGTTTGAGACAATCAGGATGGCACCACTAAAAATTGCCAGACCCAGAACCGTAACGACATCCAACTGGGCGGCTGCATCAGCAGCTGCCTTTCCAATTCCAGGGTAATTGAAAACCGTTTCCGTGATCACAACCCCACCCAAGAGACCAACAATGGAAGAGCCAGCCATAGTTACAATTGGCAGCATAGCATTCGGTCGGGCGTGTTGGTTGATGACAGTTTGTTCACTTAAGCCTTTTGCACGTGCGGTGGTCACATAGTCCATGCGCAAGGTCTCCAGCATGGAAGAGCGCGTAACACGTACGTAGGTTGCCCAGTTAATGTAAGAAAGCGTCAAAATAGGCATGATCATATGCCTGAGAGAATCCCAAAAAATGTCAAAACGCAGATTGAGCAAGGCATCAATGGAGAGTAAGTGCGTGTATTGTTTAAATTCACCCGCAAAGATGATCTTGGATACCCAATCCGACATTTTGCCTGGTAGGAACCATTGTGGTCCAGCATAAAAAATCATCAGCAGCAAGAGTCCAAACACGAAAGTTGGAAAAGACGTACCCACAATACTGTAAACCCGGGCAGCCTGGTCAATAAACTTGTTCTGATTCACTGCAGCTTTCACGCCCAGCCAGATACCGACTGACAGCATAGGGTACACGGTCCAGAGCGCCAGGTCTACTGTATTGGGGAAGCGATTTTTGACAATTTCTATTACATCCTGTGAAGCAGTACGGGAGTAACCAAAATCGCCGAAAAGAAT
>DHUW01000087.1:0-7498 GCA_002409365.1 Anaerolineaceae bacterium UBA5224
AAGCCGGGACCTGACTTTGGTCTTTACCTCGAATCGGTCCGCGAAGCTCAAGTGATCGGTGAGGTAAAGAATCAGGATGAAGCCATGGTTTTGATCGCACAGTTAATCAAAGAAGGGAGATAACTTGATACTAAAACTCCATGACATCGATTTGTATTTTGAAGACCTGGGAAAGGGAAACCCCGTGGTCTTGCTGCATGGGCTGGCTCTGAATGGCAGCATATGGAACGAAGTAGTGAAACGTTACCGCATCCAGGCTCGCTTTATTGTTCCCGATTTACGCGGACATGGAGAAACCGAAACCGGTCAGGCAACCGGTGATCTCGACCAATTCGCTGACGATATTTTTGCATTAGTCAACTTTTTGCAGTTGGAAAGATTTACCCTGGTAGGTCATTCGATGGGTGGATATATCGCCCTGGCCTTTGCCAGTAAGCATCCTGAAATGCTTGATGCGCTGATCATGGTGACCAGCAATGCGAGTTCAGATTCACCTGAGAAGCAGGAAACGCGACTCAAAGAGGTGAGGTTGGCAGAAGAGTCCGGCATGGCGCTTATAGCAATGAACATGGCTGAAAAGCTCACCAAGTCGGACGAAATCCGACAGCGAATACTTCCAATCCTGGAAAAGACACCACCCGAAGGTTTCGCCAATGTGCAGCGCGCGATTGCATCGCGAAGCAGCAGATTTGACTTGCTTCATCAACTTGATGTGCCCCTGCTTGCCATCGCAGGAAGTGAAGACCAGATGATGAAAATCGAATCATCTTATGACATGGTAAGTGCTGCCAGGCATGGAAGGGCAGTGGTTCTTCCGGGGGTCGGGCACATGCCTATGTTGGAAGTCCCACTTGCCCTGGGCGCTCTGATCGTTAGTATGTTTTGATAAACAAAGGAGAACTCACAAATGACACAACCGGTATTTCGGTACATCGTTGTATTGCTGGGGGCTATTGTATTGGTCAGAATTATTATTGACATCAGTACCGCCTGGAAGCACAACGAAGAAAAAAAACAAGCTGCTTCTCTGACAGAAAAACAAGTTGGAGATGCGACCCCTTCCGAAATTGAGCATCTGGAAGATGATGTTGAGCAACTCATGGAACAGCCAGATCAAGCAAGCAAGAATCATGAATGAGGTCGACTGGATCTTTCAGCGTCGCAGCATCAGGAAGTTCACAGACCAAAAGCTGAGCACCCAGCAGATCACCACACTCCTGGAAGCGGCTATGGCAGCTCCTAGTGCGATGAACATGAAACCCTGGAAGTTTGTGGTTGTGCAAAGCACTGAACAATTGGCAAGTCTGCGCAGAATTTTACCGTTTGGTAAGATGGAAGCTCCTTGTGCCATCGTGGTTTGTGGTGATTTGCGATCGGCAAAAAGGGCAGTGATGGAACGCTTTTGGGTTCAGGATTGCAGCGCTGCGACGCAGAATATCCTGTTGGCAGCCACTACATTGGAGCTTGGTTCTGTGTGGTGCGGAGTACATCCGATCGGGACACTTGAAAAAGCAATCCGAAAAGTACTGGAAATACCAGATGGAGTGATTCCATTGAACGTTATTTATGTGGGCTATCCCGCCGAAGCCAAAGATGCTCGGACTCAGTTTACAGAGGAGAGCGTATTTGCTGATCGATTTGACAATCCCCGAAAGCTATAGGTATTAATCTTTTTCCTTGGGGCGGAAGGAGACGATCGTACCGGTGTCGTCGCTGATTATTCAACTTGGCAGGAAGTCCTTTTTGATCTGGACGGTACAATCCCGAAGACGAAGTCGACCCTCACCAGGGCAGGGCAGTCCCCTATGGATAGAGCTTATGTTGGCGAAGTGGGTGGAGTCAAATTAGCTAAGCACTTATTAACATTTTGTATATACTCAAAAAAACCTCGAGCATCATGGTAAAATAATCAATTGTGATAATAACATTCGTTGAATGAGAATCGAATCTTAGGAGGATTTTTAATGTCTGAAAAAAAATGGGTCTATCTTTTTAGTGAAGTCGAGCAGGCTGAAGCCTATGCCGGCAATTGGGACGGAGTCCGCGGTCTGTTGGGTGGCAAGGGTGCCAACCTGGCTGACATGACTCGTGCTGGTGTTCCGGTTCCCCCCGGTCTTACCATAACAACCGAAGCATGTAATGCTTTTCAAGTTACCCGCCAATTCCCTGAAGGAATGTGGCAACAAGTTCTGGATGCCCTCAAAATCGTAGAAGAAAGAGCTGGAAAGAAATTCGGCGATCCTGCCAATCCCCTGCTCGTCTCCTGCCGTTCTGGCGCCAAGTTCTCCATGCCTGGCATGATGGATACTGTCTTGAATATTGGCTTGAATGACGAAGTTGCCAAAGGTCTGGTTAAGCTGAGTGGTGATGAAAGATTTGTCGAAGATTCTTATCGCCGCTTGATCCATATGCTCGGTACTGTTGTTATGGGTATCGACGATGAACATTTTGAGGAACCTCTCAAAGCCTACAAACAACAAAAAGGCTACAAGAGTGATACTGAAATGACTGCAGCCGATTGGGCTGTTATCACTGAAGAATACAAAAAAGTTGTCAAAGCACAAAAAGGCTTTGATTTTCCCCAGGATCCCTACAAGCAGCTTGAACTCGCTGTAGCAGCAGTTTTTGATTCCTGGAATTCAAAACGCGCTATCGATTATCGCCGCCGCGAAAGCATTCCTGATGATCTGGGAACTGCAGTGAACATTCAGACCATGGTGTTCGGCAACATGGGTCTTGACTCTGGTACCGGTGTGGCATTTACCCGCGACCCACAGACTGGTGAAAATGTCATGTTCGGCGAATATCTGATGAACGCCCAAGGTGAAGATGTTGTGGCTGGCATTCGAAACACATCCAAAATTTCCACACTCGCATCAGAATTACCCGAGGTTTACAAACAATTCTTTGATATCACCGAACGCCTCGAAAATCATTACAAAGACATGCAGGATGTCGAGTTCACCATCGAACATGGCAAGCTCTGGATGCTCCAGACCCGTAACGGCAAGCGCTCTGCCAAGGCTTCCATCAAAGTCGCCCATGATATGGTCATGGAAGGTTTGATTGACAAGAATACGGCCCTCATGCGCGTGACTCCAGAACAGATCGACCAGATGCTGCATCCCCAGTTTGCACTGAACGACGTGGCTGCTGCCAAGAAAGACGGCCGCTTCTATGCTCATGGTGTCAACGCCTCCCCTGGCGCCGCAGTCGGACAGATTTATTTTGATGCTGATACCGTTGAGAAAATGCACAACGTTGAAAAGCAGGATGTGATCATGGTTCGTCCATTCACTAAACCTGATGACGTGCACGGTATGCTCTCTGCCAAAGGTATTCTGACCAGCGAAGGTGGTGCCACATCCCATGCCGCAGTGGTTGCCCGTCAATTCGGCGTGCCCTGTGTTGTGGGTGCAGCTGATGTCACCATCGACATGGCCAAACGCCAGATGACTTGCAAAGGTGTCACCGTCAAAGAGGGCGAGTGGATCTCTTTGGATGGCACGACAGGTGATGTTTTTGTTGGAAAGCTCCAGTTGACTACACCTGACCTGACCGAACAGAAAGAACTGATGACCCTTCTCGGTTGGGCTGACGAAGTTTCTCGCTTGCAGGTCTGGGCAAACGCCGATTACCCCAAAGATGCCAAACGTGCGCGCGAGTACGGCGCCAAGGGCATTGGTTTGACCCGCACGGAGCATATGTTCTTCGAAGTGAATCGCTTACCTGATGTTCAGAAAATGATCATAAATGCCGAAGGCACCCAGAGCATGCTCAACAACCTGGATCGCCTCGAAGCTGCTCTGGCATCTGGTCGACTTGAAGGTCGGGGATTGACCGATGAGGATAAAGTTGCTTTGAAGGCAGAAATTGACGCTGAAAGGGCTAAGATGGAGAATTCTCCTGAAGCCCAGGCGTATTTTGGCGCCTTGAAGAAGATTTTGCCCCTGCAGCGTGATGACTTCTATGGTTTGTTTGAAGCCATGACCGGTTTACCCGTGATCATTCGTCTGATCGACCCACCTCTGCATGAGTTCCTTCCCTCTTTGGAAGACTTGCTGACCGAAGTTGCCACCATGAAAGCCAAGGGTGTTACTGAAGGTCTGGCTGAAAAAGAGCACATGCTTGAGGTAGTCCAGGGTCTGCATGAAAGCAACCCAATGATGGGTCTGCGCGGTATCCGTTTGGGCATCGTTTATCCTGACATTATGAAGATGCAGGTTCGAGCAATCTTTGAGGCTGCCTGCGATGCCAAGTTGAACGGCATTGACCCGCATCCTGAAGTCATGATCCCTCTGACTGGTCATGTGAACGAACTGAAGGCCGTTCAACCAACCCTGGTTCAAATCGCAAAAGACGTAATGACCGAAAAGGGAGTCAATGTAAACTACAAATTCGGCACGATGATCGAAATCCCACGAGCAGCTGTAACCGCTGGTGAAATCGCTGAATACGCTGAGTTCTTCTCCTTTGGCACAAACGACCTGACCCAGATGACCTTTGGCTACAGCCGGGATGATGCCGAGCGCACCTTCCTGGGTGTGTATGTGGATAAGGGCATTCTGCAGAAGAACCCCTTCCAGCAGTTAGATCGTGACGGTGTTGGGCGTTTGATGCAGCGGGCAGTGACTGATGGTCGCGCTGTTCGCCCGACTCTCGAGGTCGGCATTTGTGGTGAGCATGGTGGTGACCCCAGTTCAATCGAGTTCTGTCATATGATCGGCAACAACTACGTCAGTTGTTCTCCGTTCCGTGTACCTCTGGCTCGTTTGGCTGCAGCCCAGGCTGCCCTCAAGCACGGCTAGAAATTAGTTTAGTTACGAAAAACGGCTCCGTTATCGGGGGCCGTTTTTTTTGTCTAAAATGCTTGTCATCCTGGTCTTCCTGATACGAAAGGATCTCTGAAAGATCCGGGAGATAATATCGCACAGACACTTTGTTTCGTTGAAGATGACAATGTCTATCTACCGTAGATTAACGAATAAATGTGATAAATTTCGACGATCCGGCGCAGGTAAGTACGGGTTTCGAGGTAACGGATCGAGTTCAAGAACACATCGGGGTCGTCACCAACCTGGTCTTTCCAATTCAGCGTATTCCCAGGGCCACCGTTGTAAGCTGCCAGGGCGAGGTAGATGTCACCTTCAAAGACAAAGAGCTGCCGGGCGAGGTAATTACTGCCCAGTTCCAGGTTATAAAGGGGCACGGCTAAATCTTCTTGAGTGTAGTTTGGCGGGTAACCGGTCTCGCTGGCAATCTGAGCGGCTGTATCAGGCATCAATTGCATCAGCCCGTTGGCCCCAGCGCTCGAGAAAGCATACGCACCAAAATGGCTTTCCTGGTAGATAAGGCTGAAGATAAGAATATCGGAGATATCATATCTGCGTGAGACATCTTCAACCCATGGCAGGTAATAGGTTCCATATTGAACATGGGCAAAATAGGGTGGGTAATTGGTAGAAAGAGGAAAGTCTCCGTATCCAGCCAACTTTGAAACCGATCTACTGGCTTCGATGGCGCTTTGATAATAGCCCAATTCGAGGAAGAGATCGATCAGGCGAAAACTGTTAATTGCATCATCTTTGTAGGTATCTCGAAGAGATTCGAATTCCTGCGATGCCTGGTTGTATAGTCCAAGGCGATAGAATTCTACACCGCGAATAAAACGGCTGTCGTTTGCGATTTCGCTGCTGTAATCGGTGTTGAGATCAGAAGGAAGACTGAAAGCCATTTTTAACCAATCGGCTGCCTCCTGGCGTTCAGTCTCGAGGTCTGGCCGCAAATCTCCCAAATTGACCTCTGGGAAGAGAGGTTGATCATTCAATAGTTCATTGGCGCGGATGCCATAGTAACCGTAAGGGTCCATTTGGGCGGCTGTGCGCCAAAAATCCTGCGCAGCCTCCAAGTCTCCTTTTGCCTGGCTGACTTTGCCCAACCAGAAGGTTGCACCTGATTTTTCCAAGGTTTCCGGAGTCGCGATCAGAACAGCCCGATTGAAGTTATCGGCAGCTTTATCGTATTCGCCCAATTCATAATATAACGAACCTCCGAAAAACAAACCGTTAAAAGCATCGCTGGAGGTGGGGAATTCGAGCGCGATACGTGTCCAGGAATCTGCGGCTTCCTTAAGCTTGCCGTCCAGGAAATAGTAATTCGCAGCGATCTGGAGCAGTTCTGGAGCATCTGGTTCCGAGTTTGGGGCTGACACATAGGCAAGGGTCGTTTCCAAAGCCAGTTTTAATTGACCCATGTAAGTGTTTTGTGTGTAAATAATGTCTTCAATCGCGTCGAAACGGTAGGAGCTTTGAGGGTAGGTTTGAATGAGTTCGGTCCAGAGCTGGAGAGCTTCCCTGTCTTCGGCAGTTCCTCCTGCTGCATTAGCACCCAGGCGTTCAGCAGAAGAAAAACCAGCCCTCACCAGGCCTTTGGCACGCACACAGAGGGCTTTGTAGTAAAGCGCTTCGTCTTTGGCATACCCCTGTCCAGCCAGGTAGCGATCAAAAGCCTCAATCGCGAGGTCATATTGTTCGATATTGTAGTTGATGATCCCACGCTGGAGATCGTCAACGGGTTGTTCAGCATCCAAGAGCATCACCAAGGCGGTATAAGCATCGTAGGTGAAAGGATAATTGTTCACTGAATCCTGCAAGTAGGTATATGCCTCCTCCGGATTGCCCTGATTGATCAATATTTGAGCGATGAGCAGATTCATCTGCGATTTGGTGTAATCACTTTGGGTATTGAGCAGGATTTCTTTATAAATTCCCAGTGCCAGGTCGTCCTGCCCCAGACTGGAGTAACTGGATGCCATTTTGGTAGCAACTATTGTGTTATTGGTGAGTTGAGGTGCCAGGTAGGATTTGCGATAGGCATCCAATGCCCCATCGGTATCCCCGTAATCTACTAAAAGATCGCCAATTCGGGAATAAATTTCTGCATCAATAATTCCAGGTTGGGCTTGCGCGTAAGCCTGGTAATAAGTCAGTGCATCATCTTTCAATTCCTGTTCCAGGCTGATCTGGGCAAGGATAAAATTTGCCCTCTTTGCGGGCTGACTGTCTGGGAATTGGGATTGCAGTTGGTTCAACGCTCTTTTCGCCTGAAAAAGGTCTTTTTGCTTGAAATAGGTCAATCCCTTACCGTAAAGAGCAGCTGCCTGAATATCAGCAGATGAACCTGAAGTATTCACATCATAGAGTTTCAGGGCTTGTTCGTAATCACCAAAGGCTAAAACCCGATCAGCTTCGGCCAAGGTTCTTTCAGTTGGCGGAGTTTCTTCAATTATGTAATTTTGAGCTTGTGAGGTAGGAACAATTGTGGTTGTAAATCCGGTTGCCGTAGCCACCGGTTGGGGTGGAGTGGCGAGTCTGGCACAACTGCTCAGGAGCAGGCTGAAGATTAGCCCAAGAATAACAATTCTTGTAGAAAGAACAGTTTTCATGGTTGACTTTATAACGGAAAGATTCGCGGTTGTCAAATCAGGTTGGAGGGTAAA
>DHUW01000087.1:7719-23718 GCA_002409365.1 Anaerolineaceae bacterium UBA5224
AAAACAAAAAACGCATCGAAAATCCCTTCGATGCGTTATGGAAATTTTCAGAAAAGTAATAATTAGGCTTAGTGGTGAAACTCGGGTGGGTAATTCTTCTCCAGTTCTTCAGCTTCTTCTTTGGTATGAGCTCTGGTGCCATCCGGATGATTGGCAGGAGAGTAAATCGTGTACATCGACAGTCGTTCGGTGGCTGAAGTGTTAATAATGTTGTGATATGTTCCAGCGGGAATTACCACTACATCGCCATCGCCGACAGTTATTTCACCATCAGCTGTTACAACTTTGCCTTCGCCGCCTTCAAAGCGGAAGAACTGGTCTACGTGATCGTGAACTTCATTTCCGATGTCTTCATTCGGGTCCAAAGACATCAAGACCAACTGCAAATAGCCTGTGTAGAGCACGCGGCGGAAATCAGTGTTTTCAAGTGAATCTTTTTCAATATTTGTTAAATAGGGTTTCATTTTTTACCTCCATACTTAAATTTAATTTATATCCATTATCGGAACAACTTGTTAGATTATCGTAAGAGAATCAAAAATAACACAAAACTCGTGTCCAATCTGCTTCAACGCTCTGTTTGTATATCCTCTAAATATGAAATCACCGTCGCACGAATTGCTTCAAATGTGTCTTTGAAAACCTGCAGTTTTTGCTCATCAGTGCCTTCAAAAAGAGCAGGGTCGGAAAACCCAAGATGGATGATGGCCCCTTTTTTCAACCAGAGTGGGCATTGTTCCCTGGCTTGGTCGCACAAGGTTATTACCATGTCAAATTCCTGTCCCAAAAAATCATCGATTGGCTTGGAATAACCATGATGCTCAATGCCTGCATCCTGGAGAACTTTCGATGCCATGGGGTGGACATAACCAGTGGGTTCACTGCCGGCGCTAAACGCGACCCATTCGTTAGGCAGATAAAAGTTCACAATCGCTTCAGCAAGTTGGCTGCGGGCAGAATTTTCAGTACACAAGAATAAAACTCTTCTGCGATGATCCTCCTCAGCCTTCTCTCGATCGACATCTTCTTCCTCATCAACACCAGGGACAAGTGTTAGGGGCGCGCCCAATAAAACTTCATCTTCATACTCCCCACTTTCCATCCTGATTAACAGATCGCGAGCCCTGGCTTCGTTTTCTTTGGAAACCATCACACCAACCACTCCCAGGTCTCCAACAGTCAATCCATAAATCTGACCAAGCGCGTTGATGTCCAGATAAGTTGGGATGCCCTGGGCTTCCAGGAAACCTTTGATAGATTCACCATCCAGTTTGCCCTGGGCGTTGTAGACAGTCACATAATCTGAGTTGTCTTCTTTAGTCATTCGTACATCCAATCTTCTGTGCAACGTTTCCATTCCACCAATTCATCGGGTTGGAACCAGAGGGCAATTTCAGCTTCGGCATTTTCGACTGAATCAGAGGCATGGGTAAGGTTATAGCGAGCTTGCAGGGCAAAATCATGACGGATTGTGCCAGGGGCGGCATCTGTTCCGCGGGTTTTTCCTACGGTCTGGCGGATGGCACTGATTGCGTCTGGTCCGGCCCAAACCATTGCCATCACTGGAGCAGAGGTGATAAATTGGATAAGACCATCATAGAAGGGCTTGCCTTCGTGTATCGCATAATGTTTTTTCGCAAGCTCCGGGCTGACCTGCATGAATTTGCAGCCAACCAGCCGCAGTCCGCGGTCTTCAAAACGAGTAATAATTTTTCCGATTAAACCTCGCTGAACACCATCGGGTTTAACCAGGACTAACGATCTTTCCATTCATCCTCCGTTAAGCTGGTTTTGATTCTCTTCAAAAATAAATTCTGACAATTCGGTATAGACCTTCCAGAGTGCTGAGCGGTCTTCCTGTAAAATGAGGTATGGACGCAGCTGATGCTGGTAATCTTCGGCAATTTTTTTACCTATAGCTGTTTTGCGTATAAAGTCAGCTGCAGCAGCAAAATCACTATGTGCTAACAAACGAGAGAGTTCCTGGTCTTGCTCCCCACCATCGGAAGGAACCTCATTACATTCGACTGGGGTTTCCAGTTCACCCTGCACCTCGTGCCACTCGGAAGTCTCGAGTATGAAAGGAGTTTCAGCGTCAGTCTGCCCGAGGTCAGGCTCTTGAATGGCTTCCAGTCCATGATCACTTTGGACTTCACCGTCTTGTTCAGATTGTGAGGCAAACTCAAGCAACCAGCCAGGGATTTTTGTTTCGTCTGTAGGCTGGTTGATTTTTTCAATCTTGGTCTGAGAGGTATCTTCTTCAGATCTCGATTTCGCGTTTGCCTTGATTGGTTGAGTCGCTTCATCGATGGAATCCGGGCGCATTGTCAGTCTCCCAGATAGTCACGAAGTTTACGGCGCACAGAAGGGTGGCGTAAGCGGGTGAGTGCCTGAGCTTCAATCTGACGAACGCGTTCACGGGTTACACCCATTTTGCGACCGACTTCCTCCAGGGTATATGCCTGACCGTCCAAAAGACCGTAGCGAAGCTGCAGGATGCGGACCTCACGGGGGGGCAGTGCATCCAGCACTTCTACCAGATGCTGCTTGAGCAGGTTATAAGTGGCAGTGTCATCAGGTGGCGGCGCCTCATCGTCTTCAATGAAATCGCCTAATACGGAATCTTCTTCATCGTCAGTAGGTGTTTCAAGGGAGAGCGGCCGACGGGCAACCTGGATCATATTCTCCACTTTCTTGGGTGGGACTTCCAGGGCTTCTGCCAGCTCTTCGACAGATGGGTCGCGCCCCAGTTTCTGGGTCAGTTGGTGTTGAACGCGCAGTAGCTTATTGATCTGATCTCCCATGTGAACCGGAACGCGAATGGTGCGACCCTGGTCGGCGATGGCGCGTGTGACCGCCTGGCGAATCCACCAGGTGGCATAGGTGCTGAACTTATGACCACGTTGATATTCAAATTTCTTGGTAGCACGTATAAGACCGATGTTGCCTTCCTGGATCAGATCCAAAAAAGGTACGCCGCGTCCCATATATTTTTTTGCAACGCTGATCACCAGGCGCGAATTGGCGGTGATCAGGTGGTCGCGTGCAGCAGCACCATCTTTGATCATATCGTAGAGTTCTTTTCGGCGGGCGGCGCTTATATTGCTCTTAGCCAGTTCTGCACGTGCCTCACGACCGGCTTCGATCCGCTTTGCCAAAACCACTTCCTCTTCGATACTGTTCAGTAGTGGTACCCGGCTGACTTCCTTCAGGTAAAGCCCAATGGTGTCATCGGTATCGATATTTGCCAGGTCGTCCGTCGGCAGACTTTCTTCATCCGACAATGTGTCAATGATCTCTTCATCATCTGGTTCATCTGTGGAAGGTGGTTCGTCCGATACGGTGATGCCCGCGTTTTCGAGCGCTGTGTAAGCATCTTCCAACTGCTCAGGATATTCCTCTGCTTCAGGAAAGAAGCGCAGTATGTCGTCATCTGTTACATACTTTTTCTTTTTTCCTAATTCAAGAAGTCGGTTGATTGCTGATGATTGGCTTTCTTCGTTCGGAACCGTGTTGTTACTAATTCTTGCCATTTATTTGTTAAGCCTCTTCGATGTATTCGTTTTACGTTACCATAGAGTACGATATTTTGACCCGAAATTCAAGTGCTGAGAAGATTCTGATAATATTCTATCGTTGCGCGTAGGCAATTGATTTGCTATCCTCTTTATTTTCAAAAAACTTGTTCTATCGAGTAAGTCCTCTCGAAGATCTTGCATTTAGGATGTTTTCGATGAAAGTGGCAATTGTTAAACATCTTAATTTCCACCCCTCAATTTTTGTCTATAATAAGGCAATGTCGGAACGGATAATGATTTTATGTTGATTCTAAAGAAAACTGCTAATATATGGATACCTATCCTCATCATCCTGGCATTGGTGGGTCTTACTATGATCAACCTGCGCATTGAAGAGCAGGTTGCACTTGAAGATCCTTTTGCTATTCGCTGGAATGCTGCCCGTTCCTGGATGAAAGAGGGCTGGTCGCCATATAGCGAAGAAACCCAACAAGCAGCACAGCAATTGTTGAAGGAAAACAACAGCCTGCCAAACGAACGTGAGCGGGGTTATTTTCTTGACCCTGCCTGGTATATCTACCTTTTCATTCCGATCAGCTTCGTGCCTTATCCGCTAGCCAAAGCAATCTGGATGACACTTTCCCTGGCGAGCGTTATTACCTCATTCTTCCTGGCATTGAAACTCTCAGGCTTGAAATTAACTGGCCTTGAGGTCTTTATTAGTAGTGCCTTGGGAGCTTTGTTTTATCCAATGATACGCGCGAGCATTAGTGCCAGCCTACTTCCGTTTTTCATCATGCTCACGCTTTTAGCAGTTCAGCTCGCCTTGAGCGGGCAGGGAAACCTGGCAGGTTTGCTAATGCTTTTCGCAATATGGTTCAATCCGGTTGCGATTTTCGTAGTCGTATTCTTATTGGTATATCTTGGCTCCAGGCGCGACAATTCGTTCGGGCAAATTCTACTGGTTGGGTTTGCATTTCTAATGGTCATTACGCTGATCCTCTTCCCTGGCTGGATCCAACAGTGGTTTACCAGCCTGATTCGGCTCGGTCCGGGGTTGGAATGGCTTGATACTCCCTTGATGGGTGTAGCACGCTCATTCCCTGGCGCCTATAAACAGGTAGCAATTGGACTTCACCTGTTTGCTTTCATCATGATCCTGGTGGAATGGTACGGTCTGGGAGGAAGAAATGAGCGGGGCGTGCAGTGGAAGTTGATGCTGACCTTGAGTATGAGTTATTTTTTCAACCCCTATTCAGAGGGCTCCTTCTTGTTGCTCGTGCTGCCCGCTTTCTTAATAATCTTTAAGTATTTATCAGAGAAATGGCCGTTTTCTGGTAAAATATTGTTCTGGATCAGTTATCTGGTTGTCGTCTTTTTTTCGTGGCGACTCCTGGCTGGTCCGATAAGCGGCTTTCCAAAAGAGCACGTAGCAATCGTACTATTGTTACCAATTCTGGTTTTTCTTGGTTTACAGTATTTTCGATGGTGGGCAATTGCCAGCCCAAAAGCTCTTGTTGAGTCTAAAAATAAATTATTTTGAGGTGTAGTAATATGGCTAAAAAACGAATTGGTATTTTAACTGGGGGTGGAGATGTACCTGGTCTGAGTATCGCGATCAAGTCTGTAGTCACAAATAGCGTTGATCGCGATTATGAAATTATTGGTATTCGTCGCGGTTGGCTCGGCTTACTGGGCTATAATCTGGATGATCAAGCTACCCATGACCAATATATCATCGATCTGAATCCGACTATTGTTCGCAGAGTGGATCGTTCTGGCGGAACGTTCTTACACACCTCACGCACAAACCCAGCCAAAGTAAGACCAGATGATGCACCTGAGTTCCTGCGAAAAAGCAACTACGGAACTGTTATTGACCCTGAAACCGGAACAAAAGATTACACCGATTACATTCTCAAGGTAATCGATCACCTGAACCTCGACTCCTTGATCACGATTGGCGGTGATGACACACTGAGCTTTTCTTCCAGACTGCATAAAGAAGGTATCAAAGTGGTCGCTATTCCGAAGACCATGGATAATGATGTGCTTGGTACGGATTACTGCATCGGTTTTTCCACCGCCACTACCCGCGGTGTCAACCACATCACCAATTTCCGCTCCAGTGTTGGTTCCCATGAGAGAATTGGTGTTGTTGAGCTTTTTGGGCGTAATTCGGGTGAAACCGCATTGATCACGGGTTACCTGTCTCATGTTGATAGAACCATCATCTGCGAAGTGCCTTTTGACCTTGAAAAACTGGTTTGGATGCTCGATGCAGATAAAAAAGCCAGTCCTGCCCATTACTCGATTCTGGTTATCTCTGAAGGTGCTGCACCAATTGGTGGGCATGTAATGCAGACTGGTACCCCGGATGCTTATGGTCATCGTAAACTGGGCGGAATTGGTGAGTTATTGTCTGAGAAGATCAAAGAAATTTCAGGTAACAACACCATGTACCAACGCCTGGGCTATCTGGTTCGAAGTGGACCTGCAGATAGCCTTGACCGAATGGTTTCGATGAACTTTGGTTTGTTGGCCTTTCAGCTAACCTGCAAAGGTGAGTTTGGCAAACTTGTCGGCGTTACAAATGGAGTTTACTCTGCAGTTCCGATTGAGACCGTCACCAGTGGCAAACGCCATGTTGACATCGACCAATACTATGATGTAGAACATTATCGTCCGAGAGTCAAGTCTGTGCTCGGTCAGCCAATGTTCCTTCACTAAAATGAGAAAAAGCCCAGGCAATCATAAGCCTGGGCTTTCACTTTGATCATGGGTGTGAATGCGCAAGGAGTTTCCAGGGATAAGTTTAGCCTGATCCCGCGTGTTTTGCTCTTTCCAGTGGATGAAAAAGGTCGTGTTCTGCTCTTGAAAGGTGCGAGAACGAAGAAAATCTGGGCAAATCTTTGGAACGGTCCGGGTGGTCACCTGGAAGCTGGAGAAGGCGTGCTTGAAGCCGCCAGGCGCGAAATGATGGAGGAGACCGGGCTAACGGCAGGCAAATTAATTCATTGTGCCCAGATTGTCGTGGACACTGGTTCCAACCCCGGAATCATCTTTTTCGTAATCAAGGCAAAACAATTAGGTGGTGAACTGCGCAATTCAGCGGAAGGGGAGCTTGCCTGGTTCACCCAGAACCAGGCGCTGAAGCTGGACCTTGTGGAAGATCTATATACTCTGCTGCCTTTGGTGATGCGTCACCGCACTAATGAGAAGCCCTTTTGGGGCTATTATTCCTATGATAGGAACGACCAACTCGTCATGCGATTCTCCCGGTGATTGTCTGAGCAGGTTGGTATTTACTAATTGGCGGACTTCGATCCGAGTTTTTGCCGATGCTCTGGATGTCGGAGTGAACCCGCATCCGGCATCCGGTTCAACGATATCACAAAGTGGGTTCATTCCGACCCACAAGCTTATAACGGACTGAACCTGAATATGCCAAGATTAACCATTTCAGGTAGACCTTCTCGGCCGAACCACAAATTTCGGGAAAAGTAAAAAAAATTACTGGCTTCGTGTGGTTACCAGAATAGTCATCAACAATTCTTTTCATAAAAGACCAGTAGAGTATCGCCGTACTTCCTGCTGTCAAAGACCTCAAAATTCTCCAGGGTCAGTTCTTCCCACTCGATCGGGTTGATCTGAACGATGATCTGACCATCCTCGTTGAGCAGTTCAGGTTTGGCATCGATCAAACGGATAGCCTTTTGCCACATCTGCTTGTATTGCGGTGGGGCAATATAAATCAGGTCAAAATCTAGTTTGGGAGGGTAAGCCAGATAAGTGAAGGCATCGGTCCGAAGCACCTCTGCATGGTCGGAAAATTTGGTCGTCAAAAGGTTTTGCTGAATGGTGCGCACTGGCTGTTGACCTTTATCGAGAAAGACGACAAACCGTGCTCCCCGGCTGAGCGCTTCGATTCCAACCGCACCAGTCCCGCCAAACAAATCCAGGATCAGATTATCTGTTATTTCGTCGCCGAGAATATTGAACAAAGCTTCTTTCACAATGTCCGTGATTGGGCGGGTGGTGTCACCTGGGACTGTCTTGAGGCGCAAGCCTTTGGCTTTCCCGGCGATTACTCGAAGTGTGCCCATCTTATGCTTGTAGCTGCTCCAGTTTGCTGCGAAAATAATCGATCGTCCTGCTCAACGCATCACGGATACCAACCACAGGCTCCCAACCCAGGATGGACTTAGCCTTCGTGATATCAGGCTGGCGTCTCTCCGGATCGTCCCCCAGGCGCTCTGAAGCGTTGATGATCAATCCGGCAGAGTTTTCGCAAATCTCATTGATCAGCCGGGCAAACTCATTGATGGATACCTCCAACGGGTTGCCAATATTGACCGGGAGGTGTTCAATCGAATCCATCAGGCGGCATATACCTTCAACAAGGTCATCCACGTAGCAAAAACTACGCGTCTGCTCACCGGTCCCGTAGATTGTGAGCGGTTCTTTTCGCAGCGCTTGCTGGATAAAATTGGGCACACTTCGCCCATCATCCAGCCGCATCCTAGGACCAAAGGTGTTAAATATGCGCACAATGCGCGTATCCACACCGTGGAAATTATGGTATGCCATCGTCAACGCCTCGGCGAAACGCTTGGCTTCATCGTAGACTGAGCGCACGCCAACCGGGTCGCAATTTCCCCAATAGGTTTCTGGCTGGGGGTGGATCAAAGGATCTCCGTAAACCTCACTGGTTGACGCCAACAGAAATTTAGCACCATGCTTTTTGGCCAGACCAAGAGTGTTATGCGTTCCGAGCGCGCCAGCTTTCATTGTCTGAATTGGAAGGTTAGGGTAACCCAGCGGGGAGGTCTTGCTCGGACTGGCAGGAGAGGCAAAATGAAGCACAAAATCCAATGATTCAGATACCGAGATATATGTCGACACATCCTGTTCCATCAGGGTGAAATTTAGGTTGTCAGAAAGGTGTGCCAGATTTGCCCGGTTACCAGTAATAAAATTATCGAGCCCAATTACCTGGTGACCTTCACTGAGGAAACGATCGGTCAAATGAGAGCCAAGGAAACCAGCTGCACCTGTAATTAGAATTCGCATATAACGCCGCCTTATATTGATGTGAACGAGGACACTTTAGAGTATAATCAAGCGACCCCAGAACGGGAGTTATTATAGCATGTCTGAATTAGGTAACGGAAACATAAGCCCGGATGAAATCATGAAGCGCATTGAAGCGCTTCTTTTTGCTGCGCCAGGTCTGACGAGTGTAGACCAGCTTGCCCAGGCAACGAAATTGAAGAAAAAAGATATCGAAAACGCACTGGACCGGCTGAAGGCGCATTATTCAGAGTTTCATGGTATTCGTCTGCAGGAAGTTAAAGGTCAATTTCAGCTGGTGACGGCACCCGAATTTGCCACGGATATCGAGGCGTTTTTGGGGCTGGAAGTCACTTCCCGGCTCACCCAGGCAGCATTGGAAGCTTTGGCGATCATTGCTTACAAACAACCCACCACGCGGCCTGAGATCGACAGTATCCGTGGAGTTAACAGTGACGGTGTGGTGAGGAGCTTGCTTTCAAAAGGTCTGATCGAAGAGTTGGGGCGTTCTGAGGCACCTGGCAGACCAATTTTATACGGGGTCACCCCTGATTTTCTCCAGCATTTCGGATTAGAGGGGCTGGATCAATTGCCTGAAATTGATTTCGAGGCAATGTTTAGTACTCCTACGGAAGCAGAAGAAGCCGAGGGAAGGTTGTTGAAAGACTGATGGCAGAAGAACGAGTTCAAAAAATACTGGCAGCGGCAGGTTATGGCTCACGGCGTGCTTGCGAGAAAATTATCGAAGATGGCCGCGTTAAGGTCAACGGTAAAGTAATTCACCTTGGTGATCAGGCTGACCTGAGTAAAGATTCAATCACTGTGGATGGCAAGCTGATCCGCAAGACGATTGAGAAGATTTACATCGCCCTGAACAAACCCAAAGGTTACCTCTCGGATATCGATCTTACCCATCCCAGACCAACTGTCAATGACCTGATCGGCATCTCCGAACCGCTCTTTGCAGTCGGCAGACTTGACATGGACAGCGAAGGTCTCATTTTGATGACTAATGATGGAAAGATGGCAAACCGTCTCACACATCCGCGTTATGAACATGAAAAAGAATATGAAGTCTTTGTGATCACCGAACCTGATGAGGAACAACTGGCGATCTGGCGGCGGGGCGTGGTGATGGAAGACGGGTCGCGTACATTGCCAGCCAAGGTTGAGGTGATGAACAATGCCAACAACGGAACCTGGCTTCGGATTACCCTCAAGGAAGGCAAAAAACGCCAAATTCGCAAGGTTGGCGCTCGTATTGGGCTTCCAGTTGGCAAAATTAAAAGAGTAAGGATAGGACCGCTAAAATTGGGCAAGCTTCGTCCAGGTGAATGGCGTTATTTATCCGACTTTGAAATTCAAAGACTGCTTGAATATACCAAGACAGAAAAAGAAAAGAAGAGTCAACCTTAGGTTTTTTAAGCCAAGTGGCTTGCCTGGTGGTTTGCAATCTTTTTTCAGATAGAACTTAAATAAAAAAACTCCTGATATCAGGAGTTTTTTATTTTCAAGGATCAATAATTGATCTACATTTTTCCGGCAGTCAAAGCTGTGATGATCTTTCCGTTTTCTTCCGGGGCAATGGGGTTCTCGCAACTCTCACGATCCATCTTGCGAATAAAACGCTTTAGGTCATTAATCGTAACCACCGGATAGGGTGCTCCGTTAACATCACCGATAAAAGTGTTTTTCAACAGAACCACCACAACCGGTTGAATTTGAGGTTGTTCTTCCAGCGGGATACCCTGGAGTCCGAATTGCTTCTCGATTTGCAGACTTGCTTCAGCGACATCCTTATCGGGATCCGCAGCCGCTTCCTGCCCCATTAAACGCCGGATAAAGCTTATTCCGGTGTGTTTCCACTTACCATCAATATAGCTGATCGTGCCACTGCTGGTCACCAAAATCGGCAGCCAGAGCCGGCAGGGTCCCAGGATCAACATGGGAACAGGTGTGGAATAGACAAAATAGGTATACTCACTGCGCAGCTTCTCGATTGCCTGCCCGATCACTTCATCGTAGCGTGGAGTCTGCCCGAAACGAGCAGTAAAGTAGATGCTGATGCGTGTGAGGACAAAGCCTACCATCAGGGCGATCCACGAATACATGGTCCGGCTTATATCGGCTTTTCCAGGCCAGGCAAGATAGGCGCCAAAAATGAGTACCGCCATGCTGGAAAAAAACAGCACCATGCTCAGTTTCTTGTTTCTGTCAATGAGTTTTTGATTAATAACGGTTTTCACGATTGTCCCTCCAGGGGTATGATGGAATTCTTCACTTTTTCGAGCAGGTTGGATTCTACCGCATTAACTGCTTGTGCGATGGCACTTACTATCGATTTGGCATCCGAACGACCATGTCCTATGAATACCAGACCGTCCAAACCAAGTAATGGGGCAGAGCCTATTTCACTGGGGTCGAGCATTTTGCGAACTTCATCGAAGGCGGGTTTTGCCAGCAAAGCACCAACTTTTGTGCGGGTGCTGGACATCAATTCGCTTTTTAAAGTTTTGAGGATCAGCTTGGCAACCGCTTCAACAGACTTCAACAGCACGTTGCCAGTGAAGCCGTCAGTGATTGCCACATCTACCTTGCCGCCGAATAGTTCTTTACCTTCAATGTTGCCAACAAAATTAGGCACAGCTTCGCGCATCAACGGTCCGGCTTGCTTGGTCAACTCGTTGCCTTTGCCTTCTTCTTCGCCGTTGGCGATCAGCCCAACTCTGGGCTCTGCAACACCCAGCATCAGGTGCGAATAGACGCTCGCCATCTGCCCAAACTGTACTAGGAATTCGGGTCGAACCTCGGCATTTGCGCCAATATCGGCAATCACTGCCTTACCGCCCTCCACAGGGAATACAGCTACCAGGCAGGGCCGGTCGACCCCGGGGATCATCCCAAAGGTTTTGATGCCAAAATACATTGCCATGCCGGTGTTGCCTGCTGTAACAAAGGCTTGTGCCTTTCCAGTTTTTACAAGGTTCATACCGACTGCCATCGAATTATCCTTTTTCGTTCTGGCTTCGCGGATATGGTCTTCCATCTCCAGTGCTTGAGGTGCATGGACTATGCTGACCTGGCTTTTATCACCCGGCACTTTTGCCAAACCTTCGGTCAATACCTTTTCATCACCTACCAGGATGACGTTGGTATCAAACTTGTTCGCAGCCTTTACCGCACCTTCCAATTCAGGTTGGGGGCGAAGGTCTGAACCCATCGCGTCAAGAACAATTGTCGTTTTCATGCCTTCTCCATTCGTGTCTTTGCTTGACAAAGACCTCAGAATCGTTATAATTTGTGTTCACGTTTGCGCTGGTGCTGGAATTGGCAGACAGGCCTGGTTGAGGGCCAGGTGCCGCAAGGCATGAGGGTTCAAGTCCCTCTCAGCGCACACAAAAAAGGCGACGATAGTTGCCTTTTTTTGTTTAAGGAAAGGCCCGGCGCAGCCAGGTCAATGGATTGACTGGTGTGCCGTGAACATTCACTTCAAAGTGCAAATGCGGTCCGGTGGAACGTCCGGTAGTGCCGATGATGCCAATCAGTTGACCCGGCCGGACAACGTCCCCCACAGCCACCAGGATCTGGGAAAGATGCATGTAGGTCGTATAAACGCCCAACCCGTGATCGATAACAATCGCATTCCCTCGGACTACCTGGTCAGGGAAAACCCCTGCAACTGTTCCGCCTGCCGGTGCATATACATCAACACCCTGGCAATAACCCAGGTCAAGACCAGTGTGATAGTAGAGACTGGGGTCGTTGTTGTAGGTACGCCGGCTGCCGAAACTTGAAATGATACAGTCAGCGTCCTGGGCTGGTGAGTACCACAACCCGCTCCACTGCTGCAGAGGTGTGACCGGAGCTACAACTTCTTTAAACTTGGCATTTTCAGCTTTTTCGTCATCGGTACCTACACTGGCAGGGTCTACCTGCAAGGGCTGGTCCGTGGCAAAATTACCCGAACTGATCATCACATACTGGTCAAAACGGTAGGTTGCCCCTTCTGAGTTGGTAAATTCCATGGTCAATGGGTATACGCCCACATCAGTAAGCGCATTGATGCCGCCATATCCCATTTGGACACCGCCGCCCATGTCAACAAAGACGGGTTGTATGCCGGCTAAATCGGCAGCAACGATTACTGGCTCGTCACTGCTTACTTCAATCAAAAACGTATCACCCTGTAAAAGCGGCAAATTATCAACCAAAATTTCTTTGACGCCTGGGATCGCCAGGTTGTTGGGAGATTCGACATCCGACGGTTCGTAGTAGGTATCCATCGGCAAGCCGCGTAATGGGTTTTTCAACCGATTCAACTCAGTGAGCGTCCAGGTGTTTTGACCCGACAGGATAGAGGCTTCCATAAAAGACTGACCTGTTTTCAAAGATGCCATGGTTGTCATCATCGGAGTATCTTCGAGATGGGTCATGATGATTTCGCGACCGATAAAAAGCTCGGAAGGACTGGTCAGTTTGTTCGCCCGGATCAGATCAGCAGGTTCTGCCTGGCTGCGCCGACTTAGGCTGGTGAGACTGGAACCTAATGCCACATATTCAGTTGTCAAAATGCCCTGCAAACCAGCCAATGATGGGATTTTCAGTCGATCTCCCGGCCGCAGCATGCTGGTATCAGTCAGTCCATTGATTGCCAGCAGGTCATCCAGGGTGCTGTCGAAGCGCAGTGCAATCCATGAAAGTGTATCGCCTGGAACAACTACGTATTCCGGGTAAGTGGTTGCCTGTGCACCTACAAACCCGGTTGGCAAAGCTGCAAAAAGAAGGGTCGCAACCAAAAGTGTTGCTAATAGACACAGTCTGGAAAGAGTCTTAGGCTTGGTATAATCGGTCATATCAATCGATAAGTTTACCATGTTTGAAAGGATGCCCTCGTATGCGAATCACAACCTGGAATGTCAATGGAATCAGAGCTGTAGTCAAAAAAGACGGTTTTGATTGGATGGATGAGATCAAACCGGACGTACTTGGCCTGCAGGAGATCAAAGCCAAACCCGAGCAAGTGCCAGAGTTGTTGCTGGAGCATCCTGAATATCAGAGTTTCTGGCATTCTGCTGAACGGGCTGGTTACGCTGGCACGGCAGTACTTTTTAAAAAGGAGCCACTTTCCATTCAGACCGGGCTGGATAAGGAAGAGTTTGACAACGAGGGTCGCACCATTCGGGTGGAATACGAGGATTTCTTCCTTTACGTCATATATTTTCCCAATGGTGGTCCGGATAACTGGCGTGTGCCCTTTAAGCTGGGTTTTTATGAACGTCTGTTGGAGTTGTGTGACGAACATCATTCCCGGGGCCAGAAAGTGATTCTGACGGGGGATTTTAATACCGCCCATAACGAGATCGACCTGGCAAACCCCAAATCAAATTCGAAAAGAACAGGCTTCCTACCTGAAGAGCGTGCCTGGATCGATAAATACCTGGAACATAATTTTGTGGATGCCTATCGGACCCTCTACCCTGATAGGGTCGGTTATACCTGGTGGGATTACCGCACCAATGCCCGTCCCCGCAACGTGGGCTGGCGTTTGGATTACTTTTTGGTCAGTTCAGAATTAATGCCAAAGGTGGAAGCAGTGGAAATCCATGACGAAATCATGGGCTCCGACCATTGCCCTGTGAGCTTGATACTGCAGGAAGTAGGCGAGTGACATCTAAGAGAGTGGTCCTTTAATTCATCGAATTTTCAGCTTGTTTTTAAAGATACAAGGTGGACAGCAAGAGCAGCCACCAGCGACAACCAAACCAGAAGAGGCATCACTTCAGTCAACTCGAGTTAAGTCTTCGAAAACCTTGATTAGTTTCTTGGATGATCCTTTCTGGCCGCCTCTGCTTATGGTATTAACGCTTCCATCTTTTGTAAAAGGATATCAGCCTCCGCACTTATGGCAGTCACGGTTTCGATAGCTGTAATTTCGACTCTCAGCTCGACATATTCTTCACCAGATTCACCGTATTTTCCATTAACATAAGAATACGGGTACCCATTTTCAAGGTTGATATCGTAATGTAAAACAGTACCACAGATATTTTCAGAGTAGTATGGCGATTCTGAACAAAGGGTGCTGTCATATGGCGTTTTCATTGCAATGTGAAGGGATTTATTTCCCTCATAAAAACCTTCACTGATTGTCATTCCTGACCGCTTTGTTTGATAATTCTGTAGATTAAAAACTGGGGCAAGGTCAATAGGTTCGATTGATATTCCAGTCGAAGCACTCATCTTTTGATATTCTTCTGGAATCAAAACGGTTGGTTCAAAATTTTCGTTCAGGAAAAACTTCAGCGTAATCAATGGATCCGCCAGTTCCAACACCACCATGTTGGGTGTCTCGTCTGCATGGTAATAAATATGCAATTCCGTGCCGGTTCTCAAGCCATCTTCGTCTAGTTCATACCAGCCTTCCCAGATGTGTTTTGGTGGGATTGTGTCAAAAAAACCTTCGGGAAAGGTGCAAACAGACTCATCAGGCTGGTCCAAGCAAAATTGGTAAAGGTAATTATCTACTTTTCTTGTGATATGGAACCAACCTGGTTTTGAGTACATGTCGAGATATTTTTCCCACAGAGCCTGTAGAGTCGGTCTAAGGCTCAGAAAGGTTGGATTATCGGTATCATAATCTATCATCCAATCTGTTGCCGTTGGTTCAATGACTAGTGGGGTGGCGCTGATGGCTTGGGTCGAGGTTAGGGGAGAATCAATGTTGTTGTTCCCCAGGCAGCCCTCAACCATAAAGATTCCGCAAAGCGCTAAAAACAAAATGGGTTTAGGGTGTTTCATCCGTCCTCCTGTCTAAAAGACTGAACGATATTCTTATTTGCCGATAATTGAGAAATGCGACTTTCCTGAACTCTATTAGTTGTAACTTCTGGCGATAGTTATTGGATGCCAGTTGATCGATCCCGTATGGTTGAACTCATGGTAGACTTCACTCGTATTAATCGCAGATGAACCTACCGGGCAAGAGTACCAGGCGATATGTTTGCCTTTCGAATACGAGCTACTTGAATAAGCCGGCCAAGCGCCAGTTTGCCCAGAAGAAATTACTGTTTCGCTGCCATTTGCATAGCGGCACTTTTCTGTGCACCAAATATTTGACCCACCAATTACGTTTATTGATACAGCAGGACTTTCGATGCTGCTCTTACCCAAACAATAAACATTATCAGCGCCACGGGAGTTTGTGGAAGTGGCAACTGCAGTTGATGTTCCCACATAATTAGGATAGCTTGAAGTCCCAAAGAGAAAATTGTTGGGTGATTTTTCTGTTTTTAAGACTTCGCTGATTTCATATAGTGTATTCTTCCAATCTCGTTCAACCCCCTTAGGCATTACTTGCCCCGAACGCACAGCAATATTTTGGTACTGAAGCCAAAGCTGCTGCTCACCA
>DHUW01000076.1:0-2687 GCA_002409365.1 Anaerolineaceae bacterium UBA5224
ATCTTCAACCTGCTCTCAGACCTCAAGCGCTATCTTCAAAGCAATCCTGAGCAAAAAATCCTTCTGGGTCACGGCTCCGGTTCTTTTGGACATTATGCTGCTGCAAAGTACAACACGCGCAACGGCGTTCGTACTTTTACTGAGTGGCAGGGTTTTCACGAAGTCTGGGAGAGCGCCAGAAAGTTAAACCAGATTGTCATTGAAATTAGTAAACAAGTTGACCTGGAGTTGATCTCGTTTCCGCCTTCTGCGGGTTTGTTTTCTAAGAATGGTCAGGTTGTAAACTGGAACACTCAACCAATCGAACGTGCATTGGATAGCGGATTGATCCCGTTAGTTTATGGAGATGTGGTCTTCGATGAAGTTCTCGGTGGCACAATTTTCTCAACCGAGGAACTTTTCGCGTATCTTGCTGACATTTTGAAACCAACGCGCATTCTGTTGGCAGGCAAGGAAAAGGCTGTATATGCAGATTACCCCATCAACCAACAGCGAATCGATCATATTTCCCGGTCAGCACCACTGGAAAACTATCTGCACCCTTCTCAAAACCAGGATGTGACTGGCGGAATGCGTTCCAAAGTCGCGCAAATGCAAACCATTGCCCTGGCAAATCCGGGGACAATCGTCGAAATCTTTGGTTACAATCAGCCCGGAGAGCTTTTTTCTGCACTTTCCGGCTCACATTCAGGTACAATCATTTCCTGATGCCCCTGGCTTGAAATAACCTTAACCTGGACTATACTTTGTTATTAGGTTAGACGATGATTTATACGAGACAACAATTAGAAGAATTTGAATCACAGCAGCTGGCTTCGTATGCAATCCACAGCAAGAACTCTAAAGGACGTAAATTTCCAGAGGAGGAAGCTGATTTGCGCACGCGTTTCCAACGCGATCGTGAACGCATTTTGCACACGACTGCTTTCCGGCGGCTGGAATACAAAACGCAGGTTTTTATCAATCATGAGGGTGATTATTACCGCACCAGGTTGACCCACACGCTTGAAGTTGCCCAGGTAGGCCGTTCCATTGCGCGCTCACTGGGTGCCAATGAAGACCTGGTCGAGACGATCTGCCTCGCACACGATCTTGGACATCCCCCTTTTGGACATTCAGGCGAGAGCGCGCTGGCAAAAATGATGAGCGATCACGGTGGTTTTAATCACAATCGCCAATCACTGCGAATTGTAACGGTTCTTGAAAATCGCTATCCTGATTTTCCCGGTTTAAACCTCAGCTGGGAAGTCCTCGAGGGAATGGTTAAGCACGAGACTGATTTTGATCACTCTGACGCCCAGGATTACGATCCGGACTTGCGTGGACATCTTGAAGCCCAAATCGCAAATGTTGCCGATGAACTGGCTTACACCAGCCACGACCTGGATGACGGTTTGCGGTCAGGGATGATCACGCCCTCACAATTGGATGGCATCGCTATCTGGGAGATTATTAACGAAAGTATTGGTCGTCGCAGAACGGATGTCTTGGATGAACTTTCACGCCATCAGATCATCCGCCGCCTGATCAATTTTGAGATTACCGACCTGGTCCAGTCCATTGATCGATATTTGCGCAAGAGCAACATCAAGACTGCACTTGATCTGCAAAAACTTCCTTACAATGTGGTGGGCTTTAGCGAGGATATGTATCGTAGAAATCGGGAATTGAAAGATTTCCTGTTCAACAACCTTTATCGGCATTATCGAGTCGTGCGTATGGCAGAGAAATCGGAACAGGTCCTATCAAGGATCTTTACAGCCTACCATAGTTCACCCACTACCCTGCCCCCAGCTGTTCAGCAGTTGATCCCGGAGCGTGGTTTGGAACGCACCATTTGCGATTACATCGCAGGCATGACCGATCGTTTTGCCATCGACGAATATCAACGTCTGTTTGACGTAACAGTTTTACCTTAGAAAGAGATCATGAACGAACCAATTTATATTACACTTGAAGGCAAATCCAAGCTTGAGCAAGAACTAATCGAATTAAAAGGACCCCGCAGAGACGAAATTTCCAGGCGACTGAAAAGCGCCATCGAAATGGGCGATCTTTCGGAAAATGCCGATTATAAATCCGCCAAGGAAGACCAAAGTTTCCTGGAAGGTAGAATTCAGGAGATCGAAGCAATTTTGTACAGAGCAGAGATCACTGTAAAAGCTCCTAATAATAAGGGCACCATCCAGATTGGAAACAAGGTAACAATCCAGGAAGAAGGCCAAAAAGAGGAAACCTGGACCATAGTCGGTGCCAGTGAAGCAGACCTGAAACAACATAAAATATCTTATCTTTCACCAATTGGTTCTGCCATGATCAATAAAAAAGTAGGTAATATTGCTGAAGTCAACCTGCCGAATGGAATGAAGATTATTTACAAAGTTCTCAAGATAGAATAGTCATCAGAGTTAAAAATAAAAAAAGCCGGGCTATCGACAGTCCGGCTTTTATTTTACACAATATATCTACTTCCGATACACCGCTAATTCGATGGTGTTTCTTTGGAAGTAGCTATCCTCGGGCAAGGGCATATCGCCATAAGAGACATCCACAATCCTTCCCTCCATCCTGAGTGTAGCAGTTTCCAGTCTGAAAAGTTTACCGGGTTCAGCCAAAATCGGTTCACCTCGTATTTCAAGGCGCTGGCGAATGGCAGGGTCGTTGAAGGCGTGTTTGCTCATGATCAC